>NZ_KV821268.1:0-11205 GCF_001815615.1 Neisseria sp. HMSC075C10 | reverse complement strand
TTTTGGGGAATTTTGCAAAGGTCTCGGCCTATAATCTATCTGCCACACTCAAATATTCATTTTAAAAGCAAATTTATATCAAATAAGTACTTTTGCTTTATAATAACAACAAATACCCAACAAACAGGGAACGAACATGAAAAAAACTCTAATGACACTGATCCTTTGCGCATTGACTCCTGCCGCCCTGGCTGCCGATACTTACGGCTACCTGGCCATGTGGCAAAACCCTACCGACAGCAATGAAGTGCTGCAAATCAAAACCACTAAAGAAAATGCCACCCAACTGGATGCGACAGCCGAACTCGAAACATTCTGCAAAGGCCAAGATGCCTTAGCCGGCATCAGCTCAGGCCAAGCAACAGGCTGCAAAACGGTTGTCCCTCTGCACAACACCTGTATCGCTGTTGCCTACCCTAAAGCCATGGGCAAATTGACTGCTCAAAACGTAGTGGCCATTACCTCCCCACGTTTCAAAACCGTGCATCAAATTGCCTTGAACCAGTGTATCAAAAAATACGGTTCACAAGGACAATGCGCTTTAGAAACAGTCTATTGCACTTCCGAAACCTACTATCAAGGTACGGTCAAAACCCTTTGGGAAAAAATCAAATCCATTTAAGGCCGTCTGAAAACAAAACCGGCTTGCCCGATATGCTCCATATCGCGGCAAGCCGGTTTTTTATTCTGGCTTTTATTTGCTGTTTTTTTCCAACAATTTGGCCACAACACCTTCAGCCTGTTTCACCAAATCAGGATTGGTTCGGAAGTGGTTTTCATCATTTAAAGAGTAGCTGACAGTAGAAACCGCATACTTCGTGCTTCGCAACACAAATACGCCTTTACGCAAGATTTCGTCATTGCCTTTGGTTTTGTAACGCAGATTATATGGGCAAGAAGAATCATACAGTTTGCTGCGGTTGTCCGCTGTCACAATAGTGCTACCAATGCCGCGTTTTGCCAAAGCTTTAGACAAAGCACGATCCAAATCATGCGGTCTTACTTTTGCATTTTGAATGATGCAGACATGTTTGATGCTGGTCAGCTCTTCAGGTTTCAATACTCTTTGTTCCGTAGTGGAACACGCGCCCAGCAACAATACGGCTGAAGCCGCTGCTAAAATCATGGTTTTCATCTGTTTTCCTTTTTAAAATTTTCAAACAATAAATATTCAGACGGCCTTTACAAAAAGGCCGTCTGAAAAAATCAACGTACGTTTTTCATCAAACGCTGTTTCTCACGCTTCCAATCCGCTTCTTTCAGGCTTTGGCGTTTGTCATGCTGTTTCTTACCCTTAGCCAAACCGATTTCCACTTTGATTCTACCACGTGTGTAATGCAGGTTTAAGGGCACAATCGTATAACCGGCGCGTTCGGTTTTGCCGATTAACTTGTTGATTTCCGATTGTTTCAACAACAACTTACGCGGACGGACAGGGTCAGGTTTGACGTGTGTCGAGGCAGTGGGCAATGCGGTAATGTGGCAGCCCACCAAATAGAATGCGTCTTTTTTCCAGTAGATATAGCTTTCTTTTAATTGCACGCGTGCAGCGCGGATGGCTTTGACTTCCCATCCTTCCAATACTATACCGGCTTCGATTTGGTCTTCGATAAAGAAATCGTGAAAGGCTTTTTTATTATTGGCAATACTCATTGTGCTGATTCTTTACAAACTTTTCAGACGGCCTATTTTATCAGGCATGCTTAAAAAATAAAACGGCAAACGGTTTTGAAACGTTTATTCGCTTAAAACATGGCGGCGGTAAAAGCGGTCTATATCGGCAATGGCTTTTTCATCTTCAGGGCGCAAATCCAGTTTCAAATCGGCAAGGCGGATCAAGATTTGGTCTTCACGCTCAGCAACGGCGCAGCTGACTTCGCCTTCGCTGCGAAAATGACGGATAAGCTCGTCTAGCTGCTTTAAAGCATTTTGATAAGATGAATTTTGATTCATAATTTTTAACCCGAACGCCCATAAAAAATGGCGGGAAACCCCGCCATGATTTTACGGCTTACGCCGCGCATTTGATTAAGCAGCTTGAATATTAGCAGCTTGTTTGCCTTTAGGGCCGGTGGTTACGTCGAAAGACACGCGTTGACCTTCTTTCAGGGTTTTGAAACCATCCATGTTGATCGCTGAGAAGTGAGCAAACAAATCTTCGCCACCTTCATCAGGAGTGATGAAACCAAAACCTTTAGCGTCGTTAAACCATTTTACGATACCGGTTGCCATTAGAAACTTCCTATACTTAAAAATTAACAAAATCAGCAAAACAAGGCATACAGCAAACTAAAACGTTCAGCGTTTCTCCCCCGTATTGTATACGCGGTCGAGTGCCAACTTCTGCTTAACCGTCTTTTTACATTTGTTAAGACAAAACGTCAAGCTATGTTTTCAAAAAAGTGGGAAAATAGAAAAAAATTGCCGAAATACAACAGAAAACGGTTTACACTCTAAAACAGGCCGTCTGAAAACTGAAACCTAAGATTATGAACCATCCGAATACCGACCACCAATCCGATACCCTGCTCAGCGATATCAACACACAGCCGCCGAAACGTTACGGCGTATTTTTATTGAACGACGATTACACCACCATGGAATTTGTCATCGAAATCCTGACCGAAGTCTTTATGCTTGCACAGGAACAGGCAGTGGCCGTCATGTTGCTGGTGCACCACGAAGGCAAAGGCCTGTGCGGCACCTACACGCGCGATATTGCGCAGACCAAGCAACATCAGGTCATGGAACGTGCCAAAGCTGAAGGGCATCCGCTCAAATGTATAGTCGAAGAGGTTTAAATCATGCTTTCACCCGAATTGGAACACATCCTGCAACTGCTCTATCGTGAAGCACGCAACGCTCGTTATGAGTTTATCAGCTTGGAACACCTGCTTTTGGTACTGATAGAAGAAGATGCGGCTGTGCCGAACGTCTTGAAACTGTGTGGTGCGGATTTGAAAGTCCTGTCCGAGCAGCTTGCGGCCAGCGTTGCTGAAAATACGCCGCAAATTCCCGATCATCTTCTGGATACGGTCGAAACCCAGCCGACATTGGGCTTCCAACGCGTCATCCAACGGGCAATGGTGCATACCCAGTCTGCCGGCAAAGCCGCAGTAGAGCCTTTGGATATTTTGGTTGCCATGATGAGCGAATCCGAAAGCCATGCGGTTTATTTCCTCAAATTGCAATCCATTACGCGCTTTGAAGTCTTGCGTTGCATTGCCCATGGCTCGCCCGATGACGAAGACGGGAATGATTCAGACGGCCTGGGACGCGAGGGCGAAGAAGCGGAACAAAAAACCGGCTTTCTTTCCGACTACACTATCAACCTCAACGCCGAAGTCAAAGCCGGCCGTATCGACCCTTTGATTGGTCGCAAACACGAAATGGAACGGCTGGTGCAAATCCTGTGTCGCCGCCGTAAAAACAATCCGCTTTTAGTCGGCGAGGCTGGCGTGGGCAAAACCGCGCTGGCGGAAGGGCTGGCGCATCAAATCGTCAACAGCGACATTCCCGACGCGCTGAAAGAAGCCGAAGTGTATGCGCTGGATATGGGTTCGCTTTTGGCGGGAACGAAATACCGCGGCGACTTTGAAGCGCGGGTCAAATCCGTCTTGAAACAGCTCGAAAAAATCCCGCACGCCATTTTATTCATCGACGAAATCCACACCATCATCGGCGCAGGTAGCACCAGCGGCGGCACGATGGACGCGTCCAACCTGCTCAAACCCGCACTGGCAAAAGGTTCGCTGCGCTGTATCGGCGCGACCACTTACGACGAATACCGCACCATTTTCGACAAAGACCACGCCTTAAGCCGCCGTTTCCAAAAAATCGATGTGGTCGAACCCACCGTCGCCGAAACCGTGCAAATCCTGCGCGGCTTGAAACCGATGTTTGAAGATTTCCACCAAGTCCGCTATACGCAAGACGCACTTGAAGCCGCCGCCGAACTTTCCTCACGCTACATCAACGAGCGTTTCCTGCCCGACAAAGCCATTGACGTAATGGACGAAGCAGGCGCGGCACAACGGATTCTGCCCAAATCCAAACAGAAAAAAGTCATCGGCAAAGCGCAAATCGAAACCGTCATCGCCAAAGTTGCACGGATTCCCGAAAAAACCGTGTCGCACGACGACAAACAAGTGTTGCAATTCCTCGGCCGCGATTTGAAAAACATGGTTTACGGTCAAGAAAATGCCATCGATGCGCTGGTTACCGCCGTCAAAATGTCGCGCTCCGGCCTCGCCCTACCCGACAAACCGATAGGCAGTTTCCTCTTCTCCGGCCCGACCGGCGTCGGTAAAACCGAAGTCGCCAAACAGCTTGCCTACTCGATGGGCGTACCGCTGCAACGCTTTGATATGTCCGAATACATGGAACGCCACACTGTATCGCGCCTCATCGGCGCGCCTCCGGGCTACGTCGGCTTTGAACAAGGCGGCCTTTTAACCGAAGCCGTCAATAAACAGCCGCATTGCGTATTGCTCTTGGACGAAATCGAAAAAGCCCACCCCGACATTTTCAACGTCCTCCTGCAAGTCATGGACGCAGGCAAGCTGACCGACAACAATGGCAAGAGTGCCGACTTCCGCAACGTCATCCTGATTATGACCACCAACGCAGGCGCAGAAAGCCTCAGCCGCCCCAGCCTCGGCTTTACCGCCAAACGCGAACGCGGCGACGAAATGCAGGCAATCAACAAACTCTTTACGCCCGAGTTCCGCAACCGCTTGGATGCGATTATCCCGTTTGCACCCTTGTCCGAACCCATTATCGTCAAAGTCGTGGACAAATTCCTGCTCCAGCTCGAACATCAGCTCCTCGACAAAAAAGTCGAAGCCGAATTCACACCGGCATTGCGCAACTATCTGGCGGAAAAAGGTTTCGATCCGCAAATGGGCGCACGCCCGATGAACCGCCTGATCCAGGAAAAAATCCGCAAACCGCTCGCCGACGAACTCCTGTTCGGCAAACTCGCCAACGGCGGCTTCGTGCGTATAGACTGGGATGCAGCGAAAGAAGAAGCCGTGTTGAAGTTTAAGAAAAGCAAGGTCAAACCTGAAGCAGAAACTGTTTAACCGACTGAAAAATCAAAGGCCGTCTGAAATTTCAGACGGCCTTTTTATCTCAATCAAAAATCTGTTTTACAAAACGGATTTAACAGTGGCAACCACATTATCTACGGTAAAGCCGAATTCTTTGAACAGCAAATCAGCAGGTGCAGACTCGCCGAAGCGGTTGATACCGACTACTGCGCCGTTCAGGCCGACGTATTTGTACCAGCCGTCGGCGTGTCCGGCTTCTACGGCTACGCGTGGCAAGCCTTCCGGCAGAACAGCAGCTTTATAGGCGGCGTCTTGGCGGTCGAATACATTGGTAGAAGGCATAGAAACAACGCGTACTGCGATACCTTGTTCTGCCAATATTTTTTGAGCTTCTAAAGCCAATTCAACTTCAGAACCGGTAGCAATTACAACAGCTTGCGCATTACCTTGAGCTTCACTGATGACGTAGCCACCGCGTTTGATGTCGTTCAGCTGTTGCTCATCACGCGCTTGGAATTTCAGGTTTTGACGGCTGAAAATCAAGCTGGACGGATGATCGGCCGCTTTAACGGCTTCAGACCACGCCACCAAAGATTCAACGGTATCGCATGGACGCCATACATCCATATTTGGAATCAGGCGCAGAGTGGCAGTTTGCTCGATAGGTTGGTGGGTCGGACCGTCTTCGCCCAAACCGATGGAATCGTGGGTGAACACAAATACAGGGCTGATTTTCATCAGCGAAGCCATGCGCAGGGCATTGCGTTCGTATTCGCTAAACATCAGGAAAGTCGCGCCGAATGGTCTCACACCGCCATGCAGGGTAAGGCCGTTCATGATTGCGCCCATACCGAACTCACGCACGCCGTAGTGAATATAGTTGCCGCCGTGTTCTCGGGTAACGGAAACGCTGTTTGACCAGTCAGTCAGGTTGGACGGGGTCAAGTCTGCAGAACCGCCCACCAATTCAGGCAGCTCTTTGGCCAAGATTTCGATGCTGTTTTGGCTGGCTTTACGGGTGGCGATGGTTTCTGCTTTGGCACACACTTCTTTCAATGCAGCTTGAACGTAAGCATCGAAGTTGTCCGGCAGTTTTTTATCCATGCGGCGCACGAATTCTGCGGCTTCGGCAGGGTATTTGGCTTGATATTGAGCGAAGAGTTCGTTCCATTCGGCCTCAAGTTTTGCGCCTTTTTCTTTTGCATCCCATGCAGCATAGATCTCTTGAGGGATTTCAAACGCAGGATAAGCCCAACCCAAATGTTTGCGCGTGGCTTCGATCTCGTCCGCACCCAAAGGCGCACCGTGGGTTTTATGGCTGCCTTCTTTGTTGGCACTGCCTTTGCCGATTAAGGTTTTGCAGCAAATCAGGGAAGGTTTGCCGGTTTCGGCTTTGGCCGCTTCAATGGCCGTCTGAATGGCATCGGTGTCATGACCATTGACATTTGGAATCACATGCCAGCCGTAGCTTTCAAAACGTTGCGGAATGTTTTCGGTAAACCAGCCGTCCACTTTACCGTCGATGGAAATATTGTTGTCATCATATAAAACAATCAGTTTGCCCAAGCCCAAAGTACCGGCAAGCGAGCAGGCTTCGTGCGATACGCCTTCCATCATACAGCCGTCGCCCATGAAGACGTAGGTGTGGTGGTCAACGATATCCAAACCATCTTTATTGAATTCGGCAGCCAAGATTTTTTCGGCCAAAGCCATGCCCACAGCGTTGGCAATACCTTGTCCCAATGGACCGGTCGTGGTTTCCACACCGTCGGTGTAGCCATATTCAGGATGGCCTGGGGTTTTACTGTGCAGTTGGCGGAAATTTTTCAGATCATCAATGGAAACGTTGTAGCCGGTCAGGTGCAACAGGCTGTAAAGAATCATGGAAGCATGACCATTGGAGAGGACAAAACGGTCGCGGTTGTAGAATTTCGGGTTGGCTGGATTATGATTGAGGAACTTCGTCCACAATACTTCCGCCATTTCCGCCATACCCATAGGCGCACCCGGGTGGCCAGAGTTGGCTTTTTGTACGGCATCGACTGAGAGGAAACGGATTGCGTTTGCCAGTTGAGACATGGTTTGACCTTCCTTGGACAAGATTGGAAATATGAAAAAAGTGTGCCGATTATCGCCTGAATCAGCCGTGCTTTCAAGAATAGCCTTTGATATTTGCATTGTCAGACGGCATGATTTCCAATAGGCCGTCTGAAGCAGATAGGATAGATGATATTAACTGTTATTTCGTTTTGAAACAGCATGTTGTAAATTTTTTATCGGACAAATAGGAAATCACTATAAGCATAAACCTGCACTTATTCTGTAAGTCTTTGAATACTGCTCTTTTCAGACGGCCTTGTATGAGACAGGAGTACCACAACTATTGTTAAGGCCAAACCCTGCTTTTGCTTTGCATAGAGCCAAATGTTATGATTTTATATGCACTCCAAAGGCCGTCTGAAAATATTCGCATCAAACTACTACCATGACAAAAGGCTTGTGTGCACTTCGATTAAGGAACACTGATTATGTCACCCGAAAACCAAGCGGAAAACACCACACCCTCAACAGAAAAAACGGCAAAAACCACTCCGCCCAAACCTTCCAAACCCAAATCCAGCGTAATTCAAATTCATCCCGAAGGCGAACGCATCCATCCCAAAAAAGCAGAAGGACGCTTTGCCAAACTGCGTATCGCCGCCGTATTGGCGACCCAGTTTGTATTTTACGTAATTCCATGGTTTAACTGGAGTAACCGTCAGGCAGTTTTATTCAATATCCCTGACCGTCATTTTTTCATTTTCGGCCTGTCACTGGGCATGGGCGATTTGATTTACCTTGCCTTGCTGCTGATGATTTGTGCTTTCGGACTGTTTTGGTGGACAACCATTGCCGGTCGTTTGTGGTGCGGCTACTCTTGCCCGCAAACGGTTTACACCGAAATCATGCTTTGGATCGACAACTTGGTTGAAGGCGACCGCAACAAACGTTTAAAACTGGAAAAATCGCCTTGGAACTTTACTAAAATCCGTATTAAAGCCACCAAATACCTGCTGATTTTCCTTGTCTGTGCGTGGACAGGTATCACTTTTGCAGGCTGGTTTGTCCCTATCCGCCAGTTTGTTCCCGATTTATTCACCGGAGCAGCAGGCGGTGGCGCAATGTTTGCCGCAGCGTTTTACGGATTCATGACCTTCTTTTTTGCCCACATCATGCGCGAAAAAGTGTGTCTGCATATGTGCCCGTATGCACGCTTCCAAAGTGCGATGTTTGACAAAGACACACTGATTATTTCCTACGATACCGAACGCGGCGAACCTCGCGGTGCACGCAAAAAAACCGCCAACAAAGAAGACAGCGGCTTAGGCGACTGCATCAACTGCACCATGTGCGTACAAGTCTGCCCCGTCGGCATCGACATCCGCGACGGTCTGCAATACCAATGTATCGGTTGTGCAGCCTGTGTCGATGCTTGTGACGAAATCATGGACAAAATGGGTTATCCGCGCGGCCTGATCCGTTACACCACAGAAGGCGCAATGGAGCATGAATACCCTGAAAGCGATATCAAAAAACGTCTGAAACGCCCTCGCGTTGCAGGTTATGGTGCAGTATTGTTTGTGGTTATTATTGCTTTCTTAACTGGTATTGCCACCCGAAAAATGGTCGAAGTGGATATTCTGAAAGACCGCGGCGTGATGGTGCGTGAAAACAGCCAAGGCTGGTTGGAAAATGCCTACAACCTGCGCATCATTAATAAGAGTGAACATGAACAGACCGTTACTGCAACAGTCAAAGGTTTTGATGATATCGCCTTGACCGGCTTGCCAGAAAACGGTATTAAAATTGCACCACGCGAAACCGTGACCATTCCGGTTCAAGTGTCCACCCTCCCTGAGTACGCCGAAAAAGGCAGTCAGCCGATTGAATTTACCTTCACATATCGTGAAACCGATGACGCTGATGCCGAACCGACTGTCCTGAATGAAAAAGCAACCTTTATTGGAGAATAACAACGGTGTCCCAACCCAATTCCACTAAGCCTTGGTATAAACACATTTGGCCTTGGGTGCTGATGGCAGGTCCCATCTTTGTCGTTATCGCCAGCGTTTCCATGTTCTTCGTCGCAAAAGAACATACGACAGACTTGGTTTCCGACGATTACTATAAAGACGGCAAACACATCGAAATCCAGCTTCACCGCGATGAAGAAGCCGTTAAACGGCAGATTCAGGTGCAGGTTTTAATCAGTCCGGAAATGAATGCCGCCAAAGTATTCGTCAGCGGACAATTCGATCCCAAACAGCCATTAAACCTGTTGCTGATGCACCCGACACGCAAAGCTGACGACCAAACCGTCAAGCTGCGCGCCGTAACAGCCGAACCGCAAAACGGCCGCATGGAATACGAAGCCGTCTTTAAGCCTTTACGCCCAACCAATCATTGGTACTTGCGCGTTGAAGATGCCTCAGGCGTATGGCGTGTTGAAAACAAATGGATAGTCAGCCAAGGCAATGCAGTCAACCTGACCCCCATGGACAAATTGTTCGACAACGGAAAACAAGCCGCTTCAACAGAACAATAAATCCCGACCCAGGCCGTCTGAAACCTTTCAGACGGCCTGAAATCTTCATACCCTCTTATATTCCCTTCCAAATATGATTTTTTCCGATTGGCGCAGACTGACCGAAAATGAAGTCCGTATGGCAAAACAAGTTTTTGCGGACAGCATAAACTTCCACCACATCAAAATATATCGCGGCATTCCACTTATACCCAACGCCAATACCGCCATTGCGCCCAATGGAAACATATACTTTCCTCGTAAACACAGCCCTGATGATTTCACTCAAGCCGGCATCGCCTACAAAATCTGGCTGATTCATGAGCTGACACATGTCTGGCAACACCAGCGCGGTCACAAAGTTTGGCTTTCCGGTCTATTCATCATGCTCAAAGGCGGATATAGGAAACGCAAAGCTTACGCCTACCCTATCCCCTTACCCCACATCAACCAATTAAATATCGAACAGCAGGCAGACCTTATTGCTCACTATTTCGCAGCTACTTTTCTACCCAAAAACATTTACACCCCGCAACAGCCTATTTTTCAGACGGCCTTAGCAGATTTTCTTCACAACCCACACGACAAAAATCTATGCCCAAGATACTTGTCGGCAAAAAAACAACACTTCAAAAAGCAGAGTGAACAAATAAGCTATAATGAACAACCCGACACATCATCCAAAAGATCCCAAACCATGCCTTGGAACATACCTATTTTACTTACCTGGATGCGCGTCCTATTAATCCCCGTGTTCACCATCCTATTCTATTTACCGAACACATGGATTCAACCACAAACCGTCAACTGGACAGCCGCCATCATCTTTGCACTTGCAGCTGTTACAGACTGGTTTGACGGCTTTTTGGCACGCCGCTGGAAACAAACCTCCGACTTTGGCGCATTCCTCGATCCCGTTGCCGACAAACTCATGGTTGCCGTTGCCCTACTCCTGCTCGTCAGCCTTGGCAGAACATACGCCATCTTCGCCATGATTATTATCGGCCGAGAAATCACTATTTCCGCCCTGCGCGAATGGATGGCACAGATGGGCAAACGTGGCAGCGTTGCAGTGGCCACTATCGGCAAATTCAAAACCACTGCCCAAATGATCGCCATCTTTCTTTTGCTTATCGGTACGGACAAATATAGCGACCCTTTCTATCTCATTGGTAACATATTGATGTTTATAGCATCTGTATTGACCATTTGGTCCATGTGCTACTACCTGAAAATGGCGTGGAAAGAATTCAAATAAAATTTTTAAAAAAATAAAAATAAAACACTTGACGCACACGATTAAATCCATAATAATTGCGTCTTCTTCGATATACGAAGCAACAAATATCAGAGCGGGAATAGCTCAGTTGGTAGAGCGCAACCTTGCCAAGGTTGAGGTCGCGAGTTCGAGACTCGTTTCCCGCTCCAGTTTAATTTCAGATGCACTCAAATGCGGGAATAGCTCAGTTGGTAGAGCGCAACCTTGCCAAGGTTGAGGTCGCGAGTTCGAGACTCGTTTCCCGCTCCATACTGATTACTTGTTGATTGTTCTTTTTCAATATGCGGGAATAGCTCAGTTGGTAGAGCGCA
>NZ_KV821267.1:0-875 GCF_001815615.1 Neisseria sp. HMSC075C10 | reverse complement strand
ATGACGGGAAACCTGTTTGCTGCCCTCATACAGGGTAAATGAGACCGCACCGAATTCGTCTTTGCCAAAATATGGACGTAAATACATAGTCAATAATCTGATTTTCCACAGCAAGGCTTCATACGGCACACTTGAAAAGTCTGTGCCGTTCCGGTTATTACCTATTAGCAATGACCAATCAGACTGCGTTTCCAACAATAAATATTTGGATGATCCGGTAATCTCAAGCGGATTCAAGAAATCCAATTTCTGACTGAGGGTATATTCCTCATCCAAATACGATAGTTTCGGTTTTAGATTTTGATAAAAATCACTTAAATCCATACGTCTTTTTAGATAAAGATCCAGTGCTTTTTCAAATGGCGCGCCAATAAAATAAAACTGTTTCAGGCTCGGATGGCCGTCTCTTGCAAGAAAAAAATCTTTGTTTACATTCATAATTTAATCCACAGTCCTTAAAATTACAATAGCATCCGGATCATTACTCAATGCTCTCGATGCATGTCCGGCTCCACGGTTTGAGCTGGTGCGATCGTATTCGATATAAATTCGTTTATTGGAATTTGGTAGAGTGGCTTGAACATCCGGACGGCAGATCCCTACACGGCACATTTGGTTGTTTACCTGCTGTTGGTTGATCCTAATATCTTTCGCTGCGGCTGTGGCCGCTGGCTTTGCTTTGGTTGTAGTTGCCGGATACGCTCCATGCGGTACCGAGCGCGACTTAGGCGCGGATGCCGCCGCCGCTTTGTTTGCTCTCCTGTTCGACAGTGTCCTGCGGGCTTTCGATATAAAGGGTGCCGCCGACATCGGCGTCGATGCGTCGGGCATGGGCTTGGGCACCATTCAGCACGGTATTGCCCTTGCTGCTGAGC
>NZ_KV821266.1:254598-272263 GCF_001815615.1 Neisseria sp. HMSC075C10 | reverse complement strand
CTGTACGGATGGCGAGGAGATATTTAGGGGTAATGATGCGGAGTGTCGGCCTTTTATGGGGTGACAATCGGAGGGGAAGGGATATAAGAAAGAAAAAAGGGCGTGAGACACGTCCTTTCGGGAGAGGGGTTATTCGCTCCAGCTGACCCAGCCCAGCATCCAAGTAAGGAGAATCAGACCACCAAATACAATACGGTAGTAGGCAAAAGGCACATAGTTTTTACTGGAGACAAATTTCAGCAAAGCTTTTACTGCCAATAAACCGGCGATAAATGCTGCGATAAAGCCGATGGCAATTTGTCCGACATCTTGCAAGGTAAAGAGTTTGTAATTTTTTAAGATGTCGTAACCTGTTGCCGCAATCATCATTGGTACAGCAAGGAAAAATGAAAATTCGGTAGCCGTTTTACGTTCCAGTCCCCACAACATACCTCCCATAATCGTACTGCCTGAACGTGATGTACCAGGGATAAGGGCGCAAATTTGGGCGCATCCTACAACAAATGCGTCGATTGGGCGCATATCATCTACATGATTGACTTTAGGTTTGGCTGTTGCTTGGCGTTTTTCAACCCATAAAATGAAGAAGCCACCCAGTACCAGCATGGTAGCAACGGTAATTGGGTTGAAAAGGTGTAGTTTGATTTGTTTACTGAACAAGAGGCCCACAACCGCAGCTGGTATGAAGGCAATAAATAAATTCAGTACAAAGCGATTGGCTGTTCGTTCTTTACCCAGTCCTTTTATGATATGGGTAAATCGTTGGCGGTATTCAAATACGACGGCTAATACTGCACCGAGTTGGATAGCAATTTCAAATACTTTTCCGTTGCTTTGAAAGTTCATTAAGTCACCGAATACAATCAAGTGACCGGTACTGGAAATAGGGAGAAACTCGGTTAAACCTTCGATAATACCGAGAATAAGTGCTTTAAATAAAATCAGAATGTCCATAAGTTTTCAGACGGCCTTGAGGCCGTCTTTCTTTTGTTGAATAGTTAAATTGGTTTTGAGGATTGTTCGCGGCGGACTTTGACGATGAGCTCGTCTATGGTTTTCATACCGGCTTTCCAGTCGGTACCGTTGAAATTGACTTTGTATTTACCACCGACGATGACAGTTGGTGTGTTTTCAATTCGATAAGTTTCCGTTAATTGCTGCATTTTTGCAGCAGCCGACGCAGCAGCAGGACTATTGTAGGCTTGAAGCAGTTTTTTACTGTCAAAACCGGTCTGTTTACCCACCCATGAGAGGAATACATTGGTATCGGCCAGGTTGATTTTTTGTTCGTAAACTGCTTTGAAGATGACTGGATTGGCTTGATATTTCAAACCTGAAAGATTGACGGCTGCGGCTACTTTGGCCAAACCCAACATTTCAGGCATCCAAACGACGTGCTCTGTCCGTAAGGAAACATCTTTAGCAAAGGTTTTGCTGTGTTGCAACAAAACAGGATCGAGATGGTAACAATGGACGCAGAAGTAGCCGAAAAACTCAAGCACTTCAATTTTTCCGGTTTGTTGCTGCGGAATAGGGTGACTGAGGACAGTATAGTCTACGCCTTCGGTAGCAGCTTGCGCACTCAGACTGAGTAGGCTCAGGCTAAGTGCGGCAATGGTTTGTTTTATACGCTGCTTCATCAGTGATTCCATTATTTGGTAGAACGAATCAAGCTGTTGATATTATGGCCTTGCAGGTTTTTTTGCAGTTTTACAGCAGCTTCTTGCGGCATGGTGTTACTTTGAACTCGGTAAATGGTTTTATCGCCGTTTTGCGATTCAACCACTTTGGAAGACACACCTAAAATAGCCAGTTTTGCACGTTGTGAGTCTGCGCTGGAGCGGTCTGCATATGAACCAAGTTGCAGGAAGGCTTTTTTACCGCTGTTAGCAGCTGTTTCGGCTTTTTCTGTTGACTGTTTACTTACAGAGTTGCTGCTTTCTTTTGTTGCAGAGGTATTTGCAGCTTTACGTGCTTTTTCGATGCTGCCGCTATTGAGGATTTGTTCAGGTGTCGGCTTGTTTTGCTTTTTGGCTTCAGCCGCTTTTTTTTCGGCCAGTTTGCGCTCGGCACGCTCTTTTTGTTTGGCAGTCAGCTGGTCGGCTGCTTTTTTGTCTTTAGCAGCTTTATCGGCAGTTTCTTTTTCCGCTTTGGCTTTTTCTGCACGTTTTTTCTCTAACTCGGTTTTTTTCTCGGCCAGTTTTTTCTTAGCAGCTTCTTTTTCTGCTTCAGCTTTTGCCACTTTTTCTTTGGCTTCGCGTTCAGCTTTATCGGCAGCAGTTTTGTCTGCTCTTTCTTTGGCTTCACGTTCGGCTTGTTCGGCAGCGGCTTTTTCAGCTTTTTCTTTAGATTCGCGTTCGGCTTTATCAGCAGCGACTTTCTCTGCTTTTTCTTTAGCTTCGCGTTCTGCTTGTTCGGCTTTTTCTTGAGCTTCTTTTTCCGCTTGAGCTTTTTCTTCAGCTTCTTTGGCAGCTTTTTCAGCCTCTTCTTTAGCTTTTGCTTCTTTTTCTGCTTTGGCTTTTTCTTCATCTGCTTGGGTAGATGAAGTGTCGGTAGCTGGGCGTTTCTCTGCTTTGTCCTGAGGTTTCAGGATTTCAGGTTCTTCGCTTTGTTTAGGCTGAGTCAGCTCTTTGAAAACGTTTTGGTTGCCTTGGTTCAAGAAGAACAAAATACCGGCAATAATACCTGTTGCCAGTATTAGGCCGAAAAAGAAACCGGACAAGCCTTTACCATATTGTGTAGATTTTTTCATGACTTACCTTGTAATAATGTGTTCAGACGGCCTGAAGTGAGACTGTCTGAGTTTGGATTCGATATTTTATCAATAACCGTTATAGACGGCAAAATCCTGATGCTTTGTTTACTCTAGTTTTACTTAAACATAAAGATTCAGGCCGTCTGACAAGTTAAAGGGCGCGACGGAAGCCGATGGCTTTCATCACATGGGTTTTGCTGACTTCTTCGTCGCCTGCCAAATCGGCCAGCGTACGGGCGACGCGCATGATACGGTGGAAACTTCGGGCGGAAAGGGACAGTTTTTCGAGCATGGTTCCCAAGGCTTCTTGCGCTTCTTTTTGGATGCGGGCTTTGCCATCGAGCTCGCCGACACTCAGTTCTGCATTGACTTTGCCTTGTCGGTTGTATTGGATTTTGCGTGCGGCGGTAACTCGTTCCAATACGGTGGCACTGGATTCGCCTGCTTCTTGTTGCATCAATTCGGCAGCGGAAAGGCTGGGTACTTCGATGGTTAAATCAATACGGTCGAGCAATGGCCCTGAAATTTTGTTGCGGTAGCGGGCAACACTTTCAGGCGTACAGCGGCAAGGTTTGGACGGATGGCCAAGATAGCCGCAAGGGCAGGGATTCATGGCGGCGACAAGTTGGAACTTGGCCGGATAAACTGCTTGGCGTGCGGCGCGGGAAATATGGATTTCGCCATTTTCCAAAGGTTCGCGCAATACTTCTAATACTTTACGGTCAAACTCGGGCAATTCGTCTAAAAACAACACTCCGTGGTGTGCCAATGAAATTTCGCCCGGACGTGGGTCTGAACCGCCACCTACCATGGCAGCCGAGCTGGCGCTGTGATGAGGGCTACGGAAAGGACGGTTGCTGTCAAGTTGCTGTTGATGGTTGGGCAGGAGCGAACGCAATGCCCATACTTCGACCAATTCGTCTTCAGTCAAAGGCGGAAGGATACCGGGCAAACGTTGCGAAAGCATCGATTTGCCCGTACCCGGAGGGCCCATCATCAACAAGCTGTGTCCGCCTGCCGCTGCGATTTCCAAGGCAAGGCGGGCGGTATGCTGGCCTTTAACATCGGCTAAATCAGGAATTTTACTTTGTTCAGACGGCCTTTGCGTCAGCTTGCATTCGGTTTGTATCAACGGTTCGATGCCGTTTAAATGCGCGGCCACTTCGCCCAAAGAACGCGCGCCATAAACCGCGATACCGCGCATAACGGCAGCCTGTTCGGCATTTTCTTGCGGCAAGACGAATGAGCGGCCGGCCTGCATTCCCTGCCATGCCATGGCCAGTGCGCCGCGTACGGGACGCAGCAGGCCGGACAGTGCCAATTCTCCGGCAAATTCATATTGGGCGAGCTTTTCAGGGTTGATTTGTCCCGATGCGGCAAGAATGCCCAAGGCAATCGGCAAATCGAAACGGCCGGATTCTTTTGGGAGGTCGGCCGGTGCGAGGTTGACGGTAATTTTCTTGGCAGGAAAGTCGAAGCCGCTTTGGATGATGGCGGCACGCACACGGTCGCGGCTTTCTTTGACTTCAGTATCAGGCAAACCGACGATATTGAAATGTGGCAAGCCGTTGGCAAGGTGGGCTTCCACTTCGACCAACGGCGCATTCATGCCGCTTAAGGCGCGGCTGTAAACCAAAGCAAGCGACATGTTTCAGACGGCCTTATTCGGCAGCTTCGGTTTGTTGTTTGATTTCTGCAACAGCTTCTTCCGCAGCGGTTTCGGCCGCTTTCAAAGCCGCTTCTTCAGGCTCTTGAGCGGCTTCGAGTTTGGCCAAACGGGCTTCCAATTCGGCCAGTTTGGTACGGGTTTTAATCAAAACCTGTTGTTGGATGTCGAATTCTTCGCGGGTCACCAAATCCATGCGGTTGAACGCGCTGCCGAGCATGGCTTTAACGTTTTTTTCCATGTCTTTGGCAGGGCTGTTGGCGATGGTTTCGCTGATTTTGGAGCTGACTTCTTCAAAAAGTTGTTTGCCGAACATAATCCGTATCCTTTATTCAGAATGTATATAGAAATTCAAGTGGCTATTGTATAAGGAAAAAGGCCGTCTGAAAACGTTTTGCTTTTCAGACGGCCTCAAATGCGGAAGTTTACACGCCTGCGGCTGCTTTTAATGCGGCTGCTTTGTCGGTGCGCTCCCAAGTAAATTCAGGCTCTTCGCGGCCGAAGTGGCCGTAGGCGGCGGATTTTCCGTAAATCGGGCGCAGCAGGTCGAGCATTTGGACGATGCCTTTTGGACGCAGGTCGAAATGTTCGCGAACCAGGGCGATCAGTTTTTCTTCGCTGATTTTGCCGGTGCCGAAAGTATCGATGGAAATCGAAGTCGGTTCGGCAACGCCGATGGCGTAGGAAACTTGGATTTGGCATTGGGTTGCCAAACCGGCGGCTACGATGTTTTTCGCAACATAGCGGCAGGCGTAAGCGGCGGAACGGTCCACTTTGGACGGGTCTTTGCCGGAGAATGCGCCGCCGCCGTGCGGAGCTGCGCCGCCGTAGGTATCAACGATGATTTTACGGCCGGTCAAACCGCAGTCGCCTTGCGGGCCGCCGATAACGAAGCGGCCGGTCGGGTTGATCAGGTATTTGGTTTCGTCGGTCAGCAGTTCAGACGGTAGAACCGGTTTGATGATGTGTTCGATCACGGCGTTTTTCAGCTCTTCGTAACCGATAGACGGATCGTGCTGGGTAGACAGGACGACGGTGTCGATGCGTTTTACTTTGCCGGTTTTGCTGTCGTAAACCACGGTCAGTTGGGCTTTGGCATCAGGGCGCAGCCAAGGCAGGCGGCCGTCTTTGCGCAATTCGCTTTGGCGTTGCATCAGGCGGTGGCTGTAATAGATGGCAAATGGCATTAGGGTAGGGGTTTCGTCGCAGGCATAGCCGAACATTAAACCTTGGTCGCCCGCGCCTTGGTTCAGGTCGATGCCTTCGCCTTCGTTCACGCCTTGAGCGATGTCGGGGGATTGTTGGTCGTAGTACACGCCGACTGCGCAGCCGTTGGCGTCAAAGCCCAGCTCGGAGGAGTTGTAGCCGATGCGTTTGATGGTCTCGCGTGCGACTTTGATGTAGTCCACTTGGGCAGTAGTAGTAATTTCGCCTGCCAATACGCACAAGCCTGTATTGACCAAGGTTTCTGCGGCGACACGCGCTTTTGGGTCTTGCGTCAAGATGGCATCCAAAATCGCATCGGATACTTGGTCGGCAACTTTATCCGGATGGCCTTCGGATACCGATTCGGAAGTAAACAGATATTCGCTCATTGCTATTCTTTCATTAAAAACAGGCTGCTGTGTTTTCAGGCGGCCTTTTATTTCGGACAGCGGAAATCATAACAAAAACTCCGCTTTTTCTCTATACAAGTGAGAAACATTCGCACTTGTCTGCTGTTTCGGAATCCTGTTGCGCGTTTCTTACAGGCAAAAAAATTCCCGCATTAAGCGGGTTTGGATTGCTCTGGCGAGCCACATCGGTTTTTCAACCGTCCACCTTACCTTTCCGTTTGAAAAGCAGGTTGGCATGGAATTCCCAACTCTTAATGCAGCGCGGATAGTAGCAGAAAAGCAGGTGTGCCGCAATATATTTGCCCGAAGTCTGTTTTGTTCAGACGGCCTGTTTCGTTTACAATCTGTCCACTTCATTTTGGTAAAACCTTATGCAAACGCTTGTTACCTTTGTTTTTAAATTTTTGGCCGCGCTGCCTTTGGCTTGGTTGCACAAATTAGGCAACCTGCTGGGCGGTTTGGGTTTCCGCTTGCTGTCGAAAGATCGCCGGCGTGTTTTTGAAAACATGAAACTTGCCGGATTGAACCCGACGGACGAGGCGGTGAAAAAAGTTTTCCGTGAAACGGCAAAAGGCGGCTTGGAATTGCCGGTGGCGTTTTTCAGACGGCCTGAGGAAATTGAAAACCTGTTTGTCAGCGTCAACGGTTGGGAACATGTTCAGACGGCCTTGAGCGCGGGCGAGGGTTTGCTGTTTATCACGCCGCACATCGGCAGCTATGATTTGGCGGGCCGCTACATCAGCCAGCAACTGCCGTTTCCGCTGACGGCGATGTACAAGCCGCCGAAAATCAAGGCTTTTGATGCGGTAATGCAGGCAGGGCGAGTGCGCGGCAAAGGCAAGACTGCACCGACCAGTATTCAGGGCGTCAAACAAATCATCAAAGCGCTGCGCGGCGGCGAAGCAACCATTGTGTTGCCGGACCATGTACCGTCTCCCGAAGAAGGCGGTGACGGCGTGTGGGTGGACTTTTTCGGAAAACCTGCCTACACCATGACGTTGGCGGGTAAGCTGGCGCAAGTCAAAGGCGTGAAGGCTTTGTTTTTCTGCGGCGAGCGTTTGCCCGACGGTAAAGGCTTTGTCTTGCATATAGAGCCTTTGCGCGGCGAGTTGAACGGCGATAAGGAGAACGACGCGCGCGTGATCAATGAAAATACCGAATATTGGATACGTCGTTTTCCGGAACAATATTTGTTTATGTACAACCGCTACAAACATCCCGAAGGTGCGCCTTTCCCTCCACCGGAAGTATAGGCTTGCCGAATGTAAAAAACCTGCTTGGACTCAAGCAGGTTTTTTATTTGGTCGGAATGAGAGGATTTGAACCTCCGACCCCTTCGTCCCGAACGAAGTGCGCTACCGGGCTGCGCTACATTCCGAATGTGGGAAATTATAGGATAGGAGAAGCCGGTTTGTACAGGGGTCGATAAATAATTAATAATTGGCTGCCGATGGGTTTGTTTTAGGCCGTCTGAAGCGATGTGTTTCAGACGGCCTGTGTTTTTGTTTGCCGCTTCTGCTGAAGCATTTGTCCTAATGGCATTATAATGTGGGCAATTGTTTTTTAGATTGTCTGCTATGTTTTATCTTTATCAGTCCGACCGTTTGGAAGCGCTTGCCGAAATGTGCGCGCATATTCATCAGGCCTTGCCTTTGGATTCTGTATTGGCGCAGGAAGAAGTGGTGGTGCAGAGCCAGGGGATGCGGCGGTATCTGAATGTGTTTTTTGCGCGCAAACTCGGCGTGGCGGCGAATTTGAAGTTCAGCCTGCCTGCCGGTTTGGCGTGGCAGCTGATGCGCAAATTGGTTCCCGATGTGCCGCCGCTCAGTCCGTTTTCGCCTGAAGTCATGCGCTGGCGTTTGCTGGATTTGTTCCGCAGCGAAGTGTTTCAGACGGCCCCGGAATACGAAAACGTACGCCTGAAGCTGGAAAGTTATTTGCACAGCTCGGCATCGGCAGATTATCAGCTTGCTGGACAAATGGCCGATATTTTCGACCAATATTTGGTGTACCGCCCGGATTGGATTGATGCGTGGCAGGCTGGTAAGCTGCTGGGTTTGGGCGATGATGAGGATTGGCAGGCGCGGCTGTGGCGTTATTTGGACGATGGCAGCCAATCTGCGCCGCACCGCGTGGCCTTGTGGGAAAAGCTGTTGGCACAGTTGGATAAATCGGTTTTGCCGCAAAGGTTGTTTGTATTCGGCATTTCGACAATGGCACCGATGTATCTGCAACTGCTGCACCAAATTTCCAAGCATTGCGATGTGTTTGTGTTTGCGCTCAATCCGAGTAGCCAATATTGGGGCGAGGTCATCGACGAGGCGCAGATTTTGAAAAGGGGCGATGAGGCGGATTTGTCGCAGGCAGGGCATCCGCTGTTGGCTTCTTTGGGCAAGCAGGGGCGCGATTTCTTTGATTTTCTGTTGGAAGTGGAAACTGAGCAGGATATTCAGGTTTATGAAGAGGGAAAAGACGATACCTTGTTGCATTGCCTGCAAAACGATATTCAAAACTTAATCATGCCGTCTGAACGCTTGTATCAACAGGAAGAAGGCGAAGCAGGCGCGCAGCCGACTTTGTTTCAGGTTCACGATGCGGACGGCAATCCAGTGTGTGTCGAGCCGGACAAGCTGCTGAACGACGGCTCGGTCAAAATCGTTGCGGCACACAGCCCTTTGCGCGAATTGCAGATTTTGAAAGAAGAGCTGTCGCTGGTGCTGCAAAAAAATCCCGACTGGCAGCCGCACGATATTGCCGTGTTGACGCCGAACATTGAGCCGTACAGTCCGTTTATCGAAGCTGTTTTCGGACAGGAGCAGGCAGGCAGCCAGGCTTTGCCGTATTCGATTTCGGATGTGAAACTCAGCCGCCGTCAGCCGTTGCTGTATGCTTTGGCGCAAACTTTGGACTTGCTGGAGAGCCGGTTTGAAGTAGACAAGGTTTTGCCTTTGCTGGAAAGCCGGTTGGTGCTGCAACGCTTCGGTTTGAGCGAGGAAGATGTGCCACTGCTGCATGAGACTGTTGCCGGATTAAATGTGCATTGGGGTTTGGACCAAACCATGCGCGAGGGCAAAGACAACCTCTTTACTTGGCAACAGGCGGTAGAGCGTTTGGCCTTGGGCTGGATGCTGCCCGAAGGCGGCAACGGCATGTGGCAGGGCGTGAGCGCGTGGCATAGCAACGTCAACCAGTTGGACGTGTTCAGCGGTTTTGCCGAATTTGTCCGTACTTTGGCCGATATGGCGGCGCAATGGCAAGAGCCTGCCAATGTGGAAAGCTGGGTGCAGCGTTGTCGCGATTTGTTGGAGAAACTGTTTGCTCCGGATACGGACGACCAATACGCCAAGCAACAGTTTGAGCAATCTTTGGCGAAATGGCAGGAAGAGGCGCAGTTGGCCGAATTTGACGGATTGTTGCCGTGTAAAACCATTATCCGCCATATCCGCCGCTTTTTGGACAGCGAAAGCCAAGCCGGATTTTTGAGCGGTGGCATCACTTTTTGCAGTATGGTGCCGATGCGCAGCCTGCCGTTTAAAATGGTTTGCCTGTTGGGTTTGAATGACGGCGATTTTCCGCGCAATACCAAAGCGGCAGTGTTCGACCTGATTGCCAAGCATCCGAAAAAAGGCGACCGCGCCCGCCGCGACGACGACCGTTATCTTTTCCTTGAAGCCTTAATCAGCGCACGTGAAATGCTGTATTTGTCTTATATCGGCCGCGATATACGCAATGATGCCGAGTTTGCGTCGTCTTCGTTAATCAGCGAACTACTGGATACCATTGCCGCCATGACAGGGAAAAGCGGGCGCGAGTTGTCGGAGAAATGGGTGAAACATCATCCGTTGCAGGCGTTTTCACGCCGTTATTTCCAAAAGGACGCGCTTTCAGAGGGCCTCTTCAGTACGCGCCAAGATTACGCCGATGCGTTGAACCAACCGCAAGCGGAAGCGCAGCCGTTTTTCCTTGAGGCTTTAAGTCAGGAAGAGCCAGACAAGACCATTCATCAAGGCGAGCTCATCAGTTTTTGGCGTAATCCTGTCAAAGTTTGGCTGAAGAAAAATTTAAGCTGGGATCAGCCGTATCTGGACGGCGCATGGGAATCTGCCGAACCGTTTGAGCCGCAACATGAAGGTCGGATTGCCGATGCCTATTTGGATGCGCGGCGCAAAGGGGAAGACTTTGAAGATACGGCCATTCGGCTGAATGCAGAAAGCCTGATGCCGGTAGGCGAGTTGGGTGGCTTGTGGCAGAAGCAGTATCAAATATCTGCGAAAAACGTGGATGCCGAGCTGATACGCAGTAACAAAAGGCCGTCTGAACCTTATGAAGAACACTTTGACGATTTGGTTTTACAAGGCACCATCGGCAATCTTTATGAGTGCGGCCGCATTGTGTTCCTAAATCAAAAAGACAATGCACCCAACCGCATTGCCCGTTTATTGGAGCATTTGATTTTTTGCGCCATCGCCCCTAAATCCGTTGAAAGCCGACAAACCTATATTGTCAGCCTGGGACAGACCGAAACCTATGCCGCCATCGGGCAAGAGGTGGCGAGGGCACTTTTGAAAGAATGGTTGGTATATTTCCGAATCGGACAAAATACCCCCTTGCCGTTTTTTGCCAAAACCAGCCTTGCCGCTGCGGAGGAGTACAACAAGAAAGAGGATTGGGATGCTGCCTTGAGAAAAGCCCATGAGGTTTTTAACGGCAACAAAATGAGCAAAGGGCAGAAAGAATATACCGAAGTGAAGCTGGTGTTTGGCCATTCGGACGAATCGCCTCTTGATGAGCCGCTATTTGAAAACCTCGTCGTCAATCTGCTTGTTCCGCTTTTGACCGGTGTGGCAGGGAAAACCGATACAACAGAACAGGAGTAAAGCATGGCCAATTATGCAGAATATTTGGATTTTGATACTGAAGAAGACAAATTGAAACAGCAGCAACTCTATCAGGCAACCGAGCTGTCGGCGCAAACGGTAGCGGCGGTCAAAAAGATCAGCCGTCTGCAAAACTGGCTGCTTGCCGCTGCGCCATATTGCCCTGATTGCCGCGTGTTTGTGCCGTTTATTCAAAAAATGACGGAGTTGAATCCCAATATCCGCGTCAACTATATTGCCCGAAACGATTTTGGCGACAGCAGCCGTTTTGAGAATCCGCGCCAACAGGAAATCGTCCGCGCCAATCAAAAAATTCCTGCGCTGTTTTTGATGGGTCATGAAGAGGAAGGGCCTGTGTTTAACGAGTTTCCGCAAGTGGTGTTAAACCAAATTGCGGCAGATGAAACCCGTCGCACAGAATTGCGCGATGCGTACCGTGCAGGCGAGTTTAATGCCGATATTGAGGCTCAGATTGTAGCGGCGTTGGCATGGGCAGGGCAGCGTTGTTGACAGATATTGCTGGTGTGTACAGCCATGTTTTGAACCGCTTTGATATTTTGTTTCGTAATAAAAAGGCCGTCTGAAAAGATTTCAGACGGCCTTTTTTTAATGCTTAACGCTTGATCAAATCTCGATTTTATTCGGCGTAAAGGTTTGCCATTTATTGCAGGCAGGGCAGTGCCAGAAGAAGACTTGGGATTTGAAGTGGCAGTTGCGGCAGCGGTACATGACGCTTTTTTGCAGCTGGCGGCCGATAATCGAACGAATCATATCGGCATCGGCTTTCCACTCCGGATTCATATTGCTGAGTTTCAAACCAAGCAGGCGGTACACGCCGTTGAGGTCGGGTTTTTGGCGGACGAGTTCGACAGCGATTTGCGCCGCTTCGGTTTCGCCTTTGAGCAGCAGGGCCTTCTCGTAGATGACGTTGATTAGGTCAAGATCGGGGAAGGTTTGCATATAGCCGATCAGGCGGTTGAGGCCTTCTTCCTGCTTGCCTTGCGCGGCATAGGCTTCATAGAGTTTCTCGCCAACCATGCTCAAATAGGCGTGGTTTTGCTGCTCGATGGCGGAATACGCTTCCACTGCGGCAGGGAAATTGCCCTGACGGTATTCGATGTCGCCGAGGATGATGTTGGCGCGTGTACATTTTTTGTTGGCTTCGAGTGCTTTGCCGATGTTGTAGCGGGCGGCATCGAAGTTGGATTTGAACAGCGCGGCTTGGGCAATTTCGCAATAGAACTGGGCAATTTCAAACTGGTAGGTTTGTTCGTCATGGCTCAAGAGCTGTGCCATCTCGATGGCTTTTTCCCAATCACGATCCTGTTGGTAAATGCTCAAAAGGTGTTGGCGGGCTTCGCGTGCCATATCGCCTTCCTGCAAACCGAGGAAGATTTGTTCGGCACGGTCCACCAAGCCTGCGCTTTGGTAGTTTTGCGCCAATTCAAAAAGCACGCGCGCGCGTTTTTCGTTGACGGTGTCGGGCGAATCGAGCAGGGCGCGGTGCATATTGATGGCTTTGTCGTTTTCGCCGCGTTGGCGGTAGAGCTTGCCCAAAGTCAGGTTTAAGTCGTATGACTGCGGCTGTTGATCGATCACTTCCGCCAATTCGCGCGCGGCGCGGCCGCTGTTGTGGTCAACGAGGGCGTCAAGGCTTTTGTAAAACCCTGCCGGTATGCTTTTGGCCTGTTTCAGGACGGTCTTCATATCGACGCGCGCGGCAAACCAGCCCATAGCGAAGAAAACGGGGAGGAGGACGATGGGCAGTAAGATAACCCACAATTCGTTGTCCATGGTATTCCTTTATTGATTGGTGGCGTTACGCTTTGGGAGTGGCTTCGGAAGTCGCTGCCGGTGTTTCAGTTTTGACCGGAGTCAGGTCTTTTTCGGAAAGGTGGGCATGTTTTTTCACTTCGGCGCGCAGGCGGTTGTTTTCGCTGCGCAGGGACAGCAGACGGCCGAAGAGGGCAAACATACCGAACACGATGCCGATAATAAATGCACCGAAAAGCACGACAATCAGCGGCAGATTGATGTTTTGGCCAGGCAGGTAGAAGAAGGATACGGTGTGGGTATTGGTGATGGCCAGCAGGAGGAAAACAAGAAGAATCAGGATTTTGATGATGGTAGAGATGAGTTTCATGGGTTACTCCGGATTGGCTGCGGTTGGGGCAGGCCGTCTGAAAAATGGTATCAGTTTAAACGATTTGCCGGATTTCGGATAGGACGGCATGTTTCAGACGGCAGGGTGACGGTGTCTTTATGCTGACGGGTACTTGTCAAACCTATATTGAAAGGCGTATTGTTCAGTCTTTAATTAATTAATTTATTTTGCACATCAGAATAAGAAAGGCAATCATCATGAGCAGACCAGTTCCAGCCGTATTCGGCAGCGTTTTTCACGCTGAAATGCCCGTTATCGCTTATCGTGAAGGTAAATGGCAACCGGTAGAATGGCAATCTTCCAAAGACCTGACACTCGCCCCCGGCGCACATGCTTTGCATTACGGCAGCGAATGTTTTGAAGGTTTGAAGGCATTCCGTCAGGCAAACGGCAAAATCGTGATGTTCCGCCCGACCGCTAACATCGCGCGTATGCAGCAAAGCGCAGATATTCTGCACCTGCCGCGTCCTGAGACAGAGGCTTATTTGAATGCTTTGATCGAATTGGTCAAACGTTCCGCCGAGGAAATCCCTGATGCGCCTGCCGCTTTGTACCTGCGTCCGACTTTGATCGGTACCGACCCTGTGATCGGTAAAGCCGGTTCTCCTTCCGAAACTGCTTTGCTGTACATTCTGGCTTCTCCTGTCGGCGACTATTTCAAAGCCGGTTCGCCCGTTAAAATCTTGGTGGAAACCGAACACATCCGTTGCGCCCCACATATGGGTCGTGTGAAATGCGGCGGCAACTACGCTTCCGCCATGCCTTGGGTATTGAAAGCCAAAGCCGAATATGGTGCAAACCAAGTGTTGTTCTGTCCGAATGGCGACGTTCAGGAAACCGGCGCGTCTAACTTTATCCTGATTAACGGTGATGAAATCATTACCAAACCGTTGACAGACGAATTCCTGCACGGCGTTACCCGTGATTCCGTACTGACAGTTGCCAAAGATTTGGGCTACACCGTTACCGAGCGCAACTTTACTGTCGATGAGCTGAAAGCAGCTGTGGAAAATGGCGCAGAGGCGATTCTGACCGGTACGGCTGCGGTTATTTCTCCGGTAACTTCTTTCGTGATTGATGGCGAAGAAATCGAAGTGAAGAGCCAAGAGCGCGGTTATGCAATCCGTAAGGCGATTACCGACATCCAATACGGTTTGGCAGAAGACAAACATGGCTGGTTGGTCGAAGTTTGTTAAATAGAACGCATTCAATAAAAAAGGCCGTCTGAAATATTTTTTCAGACGGCCTTTTTTATTGGATTTTAGAGAGGGAAGACAAATAATAAAATGCTAAATTTTACAAACAAACGGTAGCATTTTAAGATAATCGGTATATAATGCGCAATTATGTTGTAAAAATACACATTGAAAATATCGAATTTTATTGATTTTTCGATTAAGTTAAAAACATTTATAGATATTTATTTTGTATATTTTGTAAATTTAGTTAAATGGGAAATGCTAAAAACATATTGTGTTAGAATTCCCCTCCTTTTTGGCTTCGCGGTATTAACTCTGTCACGCCAAAAAGAAAAACAATGCAAGATAAAACCATTTTTATTTTGCTATAAAAATCAAAAATAACTTAACTTTGGATGAACTAATTAATTAAAAAGGGACTCTGATACATTTTCCGTCAAAAATAACCGGACACATGGTACGCGGACAGATTGCCTATAAAAGCCATCCAAGGGTTCTGTCCAAACACCATTACCGTTTTCAATCAGAAAATCGGCAGAAGGGGAAACGCTGCCGAGTTTCTCAAAGTGGCTAGCTTTATACAGGCAATTGCTGTTACGACAGAATCCGTCTTACCTCTTTATTCATCGAACTTTTTTGTTGCACGCTTGTGCGGTGGAAAAGGACGATATTTGATACAAGGAAATACGCTGATTATGTCACATAAACTTGCCCCTCTTGGCCGTACCCATATCCGTCAAGGCTCCTCAACTCCTGAAACCACTTCCGAATCATCTTCTCCTCTAAAAGAATGGATACACACCCAAAATTTTGGGGGAAGTCCGTCTGTTTTTCCTGAACCCAAGCAATTAAGCGGTAAAAATACTGTAACGAGAGATGCGGTTCATGTGGCTGAGGCGGCAAGATTGAACAGTACCTCATCATCTTCAGACGGCGTTGTAACAAAAATGCGTGTCGTACGGGCCAGTGTTGCTTCTGCAAGTAGCGTTTCTGGTAAAAATACCATTGCGTCTAAAGTAACGGACAAACAGGTTGTTTCAAAAGAGCCGGTAAACAAACCGGTTAATCAATCGATGGAAAAAATTTTGGCTGAAAAGCAAAAAAAATACGAAGAGGCTAAAGAAAAAAAAAAGCCGAAGCCGCCACAGCCAAAGCAAACGCCGTCGAGCATGCAAAAGAAGCGCATAAAGCAGCAGTCGAAAAAGCGATTGCAGAGCGTAAAGCCAAACAAGACGCTGCCCGCAAAGAAAAAGAGGCAGAAGACAGAATTGCCGAAGGAAAAAAAACAGTCGAAATTGTGCATAAAAAGATTTTGAACGATTCAGACGGCCATAACAAAGTCGTGAGCGTTTCTTCCGGCAAAAAAACAGCCATGAGTCACGATAGCCACCTCAGTTCAGTCAAAGAAAACAAAATTGACGATCATACCGAAAACAGGGCAGGTGTCTCTGGAAAATACCGCGTGTATCAATCTAAAGAGTATGGTAATTATGTTCGTGTGAATGATTTTGGTGCCGATGCGCAGGGTAAAAAAGACAGCCTTCAGGCATTTAAAGCGGCTTTAGAAGCTGCTCATAAAGAAAAAGCCATGGTCTTCTTGGATGGTACCTACTATATTTCTAACCAGATTGTGATGGATAAAACCGTTTCCGGCGCACGCGGTTTGTTTGGTTCGGGGATGGGTAAAACCAAAGTAACGTTTGATAAGGCGCAGACAGGCGTGTTCAATCCGAACACCAACCATGATGACATTCGCCAATTTGCCGGTATCTTGATCGATGGACAAAACAATAAAACCATTGCCAACTTGTCGGTTCAATATACCAACCCTGATTTTTACCGCAAAGGCTTAAGCTATTTTGGCAAGGTAAACGGCATTTTGGTGAACGATGCGGACAATACTTTAATCAGTAAAGTAGAGGTTTCCGGTGCCAATCGTGCTGGTGTGATGTTCACGTCGACCGCTTCTTTGGAAAAGGAAAAAGGTCAAAAGCTGACCTTTAAAGAGCGCGTACAAAGCGGCGAAATTGATGAAAAATATGAAGCGCTGCCTTTGGGTGAAAACAACCGTATTGTTGATTCGTATCTGCACCACAACCGCGTTGCCGGTGCGCTGATCGGTTTCCAACAAAACTTTATCGGCGAGGGCAACCGTTTGGATTGGAACGGCCACGAAGCGGACGGCGGTACCGGCTACGGTATGGCTGTGGTTGCGGGCAGCTACAATTACGGTGTCACATACCGTAAAAACACGACCAACCACAACTACCGCAAAGGCTTGGATGTGCATGATGGTACAGGCATTGTCATTGAAGACAATGTGTTAACAGGTGACCGGCTGTATGGTATTGCTGCTTACAACCGCCAGTTTTCTATGGATAAAGTCAAAATTACCGGCAATACCATTATCCAAGACCCGAGCTTCCGTTTGAATGTTGATGATGACTTGGGCAAGTACTATCACATGTATTCAGGTATCCAGGTGCAAACCAATACCCAATACAAAGATTTGCACTCGGCTAACAAAGGCTATTTCGATATCAGCAATAATGTCATTAAAAATCTGACGGTTTATCAAAACAATATTCAGACTTACGCGATTGAGTTCCGTAACCATGAAAGCAAAATGGATTACACGCTCAATATGGCAAATAACAAGATAAGCGGCGAATCCACCAAATATCTGATTGCCGTCATCAACGATACCTACGACCGCGTTTTATCTAAAAACGGCATTGGCAGCGGTACTATTACCATTAGCGGCAATGATGCCGATATCGGCAAGATTATGAAAGGCGCAGTACCGGTTTATGTGGAAGAACACCATGGTAATGTCGCTATGCATGGTGCGGTGACAATTCACAACAACAAAATTTCCGTGCGTGAAAAATCTGACGGCTATGTCGAATTTGCTTATTTGAAAAGCAATGCCAAAGAGTACAACATCACTAATAACACATTGAAACTTGGTGGTGCCCTGGATGATGTTTTGGTAGACGTATACAGTACCAACCCTAAGGGCAAGGCATCTTTAAATGTAGCCAACAATAAAATCATGACGGACATCAAAGACGAACTGTATGATTCATGGCTGCGCTTTGAAAATAACATCAAAACGTATTCAGAAGGCAATAGCCATAATGGTGCAGCACTGACAAAGGTGAATACGACCGGCAGTAAAGTTGCCTTGAGCGATATCTTGTCAGAAGCCAACTATATTGTCGCAACAACTAAAGATGCTGTGTATCACCATACTAAGAATGTGTATACATCAGGAGTGGAAGAGCATCATACAACGACAGGGATTTTGTAAGCTGTTGAAGCTGTAATCTTTATGGTCTAAATATCGATAAATAAAAAAAGGCCGTCTGAAAATTTTCAGACGGCC
>NZ_KV821266.1:201598-254498 GCF_001815615.1 Neisseria sp. HMSC075C10 | reverse complement strand
GGCCGTCTGAAAATTTTCAGACGGCCTTTTCATCTAACTCACATTATTTAGCCAGTTCGGCACGCAGTTTGTGGGTTACATTCATCATCACTTGGAGTTGTTCCAGAGTTTCTTTCCAGCCACGTGTTTTCAGGCCGCAGTCTGGGTTAACCCACAGACGTTCAACCGGTACAACCTCGATGGCTTTGCGCAACAGATGCTCAACTTCAGCTTCAGTCGGTACGCGTGGGCTGTGGATGTCGTAAACACCTGGGCCGATGTCGTTCGGGTATTTGAATTCGCCGAATGCAGTCAAGAGCTCCATGTCGGAACGTGAAGTTTCGATGGTGATGACGTCAGCGTCCATAGCGGCGATGGCTGGCAGGATGTCGTTGAACTCAGAGTAGCACATATGAGTGTGGATTTGGGTGCTGTCTTCGCAACCGGTAGAGGACAGGCGGAAAGATTCACCGGCCCAGTTCAGGTAGGCATCCCAATCGGCACGTTTCAAAGGCAGACCTTCGCGGATGGCAGGTTCATCAATTTGGATGACTTTTATGCCGGCTTTTTCCAGATCCAATACTTCGTCATTCAGAGCCAGTGCGATTTGTTTGCACACGGTAGAGCGAGGAATATCGTTGCGGACGAAAGACCATTGCAGAATGGTTACAGGACCGGTCAACATACCTTTCATCGGGCGTTTGGTCAGGCTTTGAGCGTAAGTAGACCAAGCCACGGTCATGGCTTCAGGACGGCTTACGTCACCGAAGATGATAGGTGGTTTCACGCAGCGTGAGCCGTAGCTTTGTACCCAGCCGTATTGGGTGAATGCAAAACCGCTCAACAATTCGCCGAAGTATTCAACCATGTCGTTACGCTCGGCTTCGCCGTGTACCAGTACGTCCAAGTCCAGTTTTTCTTGCTCTTCAACCACCAAGGCGATTTCTTTTTTCATCGCGGCTTCGTAATCAGCGGCAGACAGTTCGCCTTTTTTGAAGGCTGCACGTGCTTGGCGGATTTCGGTAGTTTGAGGGAAAGAACCGATGTTGGTAGTCGGCAGTAGAGGCAGGTTCAACCATGCTTGTTGCGCTTTGATACGGTCGGCAAATGGAGATTTGCGTTGGTCTGCGTTGGCAGGCAAATCGGCCAGGCGTTTGGCAACGTCTGCACGGTGGATTTCGCTGCTGTTGGCACGGGAGTCGGCAGCAGCTTGGCTGGCAGCCAGTTCTTCGGCAACGGAATCACGACCTTCGTTTAATGCGGCTTTCAGAACGCGCAATTCTTGGGTTTTTTGCAGGGTGAATGCCAACCAAGAGTACAGGTCAGGTTTGTTGGCTTTCAGTTTTTCTTCAACTGACAAGTCAAATGGAGTGTGCAGCAGAGAGCAAGAGCTGGAGATCCACAAACGGTCGCCCAGTTTGGCTTGCAGAGGCTCGACAGTTTCCAAAACTTTGTTCAGGTTGGCGCGCCAAATGTTGCGGCCGTCGATAACGCCGGCAGACAGAACTTTGTCGTAGTCAGCAAATGCGTCCAGCTGCTCAGGAGCGCGTACCAGGTCGATGTGCAGGCCGTCAACAGGCAGGGATTTCAGCAAAGCAGCGTGTTCGGCAACAGAACCGAAGTAAGTGCTCAACAGGATTTTGGCGCTTACTTTGCTCAAAGTAGCGTAAACGTCTTTGTATGCTTCTACCCATTCTTTAGGCAGGTCAACAGTCAAAGCAGGCTCGTCGATTTGAATCCACTCGGCACCGGCTTCAACCAAAGCAGTCAGGATTTCAACGTAAACAGGCAACAGTTTAGGCAACAGGCTTAGACGGTCGAATTCAACAGCGCCTTTTTCTTTACCAACCCACAGGAAAGTCAACGGACCCACAACGGTCGGTTTTGCTTTCAGACCCAAAGCTTGAGCTTCTTGCAGTTGTTGAACGTAGTGTTTGGCGTTGGCTTTGAATTCGGTATCGGCGTGGAATTCAGGCACCAAGTAGTGGTAGTTGGTGTCGAACCATTTGGTCATTTCGATAGCGAATTGGTCTTTGTTACCACGGGCCAGTTGGAAGAATTGTTCCAAAGACAGGTTTTGGCTGTCGAAGCCGAAACGGGCAGGGATGGCACCGGTGGCAACTTGCAGGTCGAGGATGTGGTCGTAGAAAGTGAAATCGCCTACGGCAACGTAATCAGCGTTGGCCGCGGCTTGGTGTTTCCAGTTTTTCTCGCGCAAGTCTTTAGCAACAGCCAGCAATTCTTGCTCGCTGATTTCTTTGCGCCAGTATTTTTCTTGTGCGAATTTCAATTCGCGGAAGGCACCGACGCGCGGGAAGCCTGAAAAATGCAATGTTGTCATGTTAACTCTCCTAGTTGGAATTTTGAATCAGGCCGGTATGGCCTGAATGTTCGATATTGTAAATCAGAATGGGGAGGCCGTCTGTTTTATTAACGCGGACGCACGCCCAAAATATGGCAGATGGCGTAAGTCAGTTCGCTGCGGTTGAGGGTGTAGAAGTGGAAGTCTTTGACACCTTCGCGCGAGAGGACTTTGACCATGTCGATGGCGATGCTGGCGGCAACAAGGTTGCGCGTGCCTTGGTCATCATCCAAACCTTCGTACATTTTAGACAGCCAGCTTGGGATTTTGACGTTGGTCACTTGGGCCATTTTGGTCAATTGTTTGAAATTGGTTACGGGCAGGATGCCGGGAACGATTTCAACGTCAATGCCCATCATCACGCAACGGTCGCGGAAGCGCAGATAGCTTTCCACGTCGAAAAAGAATTGGGTAATAACGTGGTTTGCGCCCGCATCGATTTTGCGTTTCAGATTGATTAAGTCGGCTTGTGCGGATTTGGCTTCCGGGTGCACTTCTGGATAGGCTGCTACGGAAATATCAAAGTCGGCAACGGAGCGCAACAGCTTGACCAAATCTTCGGCATAGAAAGGTTTTTTCTCGTAGCCGGGCGGCTCGTCGCCACGCAGGGCGACAATGCGGCGGATACCGCTGTCCCAATAATCTTTGGCGATTTGGCGTAACTCGTCAGGGCTGGCATCGATACCAGTCAAGTGAGGGGCGGCTTCAAGGCCGGTTTCTTGTTTGATGCGTTTAACGATACTGTGTGTGCGGTCGCGTTCGCCGGAGTTTGCACCGTAGGTTACGGAAACGAATTTCGGATGCAAGGTTTGCAGACGATGGATGGAATCCCACAGCATGGTTTCCATTTGTTCGTTTTTCGGCGGGAAAAATTCGAATGAAACATTGATGTCGCCTTTCAAATCGGAAAGGCTGTTGTTTAAGGCGGCGATTTCTCGAGCGTGATTCATGGTTATGCACCTTCTGCATATCTTTTATTTGTTGTCAGGTTGCATAATAAATTTGAGGTTGGTATGAGTCAATTTCGAAATTTTCCGAAATTGTATGAATAGATTTAATAAAGACCTCAGGCCGTCTGAAAAAACAGCCTGAGGTCTTGTTTGATAGGGAAGGGAGAAAGATTATTCTGCTTCATCTATCCATGCTTGTTGCACGGCTTCGAGAATACGCTCGCCGCAACGCGCAGGATCATCGTCAAATTCAGGCAAAGCCATAATTAAATCACGCAGTTGGGTAAAACGTACGGTTTTCGGATCGATGCTGTCGCCGTGTAAGTCGTAGAGTTCTTCGGCGATGCGTTGGGTATCTGTCCATTTCATGATGTGTTCCTTTATTGGGTTTGGGCTATTAGTAATTATTTTAATCAAGAAGAAGTCAGACTGCCAGATTGTTTTACGGAAGATGGGCAGATAAATAATGATGTTGTTTTTTAACAAAATAGCATATTTGCGTTAAAATACGGCACGACACTTAAAAACTACGGCACATTCGCTTTGAATTTGCCGTTTTATATATTTTATTCCGTTTTGAATGATGGTTTGCGGATGAATAATTTACATTATCCCAATGCAACCAAATCATCTGGAACGGCTCTTAATACGAAATCCATCGCTTAAAAATAAAAGGAAAAAAGATGAATAACGCACTCAACGCCAAGCTGTCCAAACTGATTTACGCGCTTGCTTCAGATGATCCGGAGTATCTGTCTAATAAAGCAGGCGCATTTGACCGTTTGCTGTTGTTGGTTCGCGAACTTTATCGGATGCTGGACGAAACAGAAGGTTTGAAGCAGCTGGTGTTCCGTCTGTATTACGGCAAGCACTATGGCTTAATTAAACTGGATGCCGCTTCGCCCAATGACGATGCAGGCGCATTGAGGTTGAAACGTTGGATGGTTTATTCGCGTATCGCCGAGCGTATCGAAAAGTGCGGCAAGCATTTGTCGGTCGTACTTGAGGATGTGGTGTTGGAAAATGGCGCGGACAAATCTCATTATATAGATAAAGCCAATGTCATTATCGAGCGTTTCGGTTTGGTAAGGGATGAGGCTGCACTTTCGGCCATCGAGGCAGAGGAAGTGTTGAAAACAGAGCAAGAGTTGCAGGCGACAAGCGAGCCTCAAAAATCTGCTCCTAAGCATCACGGCAATATGCATCAAATCAGAATGCAAGAAAAAATTGAAAATTATTCCGCTATGCAGAAAGTGGCCTCCATGCAGATTTCGCGTATGCGTTTTATTTTCCCTCATATCAAATAATTTGCTGCATAACCCAAAGGCCGTCTGAAAACCATGAATTTGTGGTTTCAGACGGCCTTTTTCATTAAGCCTTGTTCTAGTGGTCTTCACGCGCATGGTTGATCGTATATTTAGGAATTTCTACGACCAAATCTTCATCGGCAACGACTGCCTGACAGCTCAAGCGTGAATCGGCTTCCAAGCCCCATGCTTGGTCGAGCAGGTCTTCTTCCAATTCGGTTGGTTCTTCCAAGCTGTCAAAACCTTTGCGGATAATCACGTGGCAGGTTGTGCAGGCACAGGATTTTTCACAGGCGTGATCGACTTCGATGTCATGGTCGAGCAGTACGTCAAGGACGGTTTGGCCTTCCGGTGCGTCTTCGATAACCGCGCCTTCGGGGCATAATGTCGCGTGTGGGAGTACGGTAATTTTTGGCATTTTTATTGTCTCAGTTGTTTAAGAGTGGTTGTGGTTAAAGCGGCTTCAGACGGCCTTGGGTATTCAATATTCAGGCCGTCTGAAAAATGGGTTTATAACATGATGCCTTTACTTTTTAAATTTTCCAGGCATTCGTCTAAGTAGGCATCATCATGTTCGGTGTAAATCGGCGAAGTAGCTGTTTCAGCAGTGTGTGCGTGGTATGGGGCAACGGCTTTGCCGCGATACAACGGGTCTTTCCATAAAACGTCAGGCTTGTAGCCGCATTTTTCCATTTCTTCCATAATCAGCGCGTGATACAGATAGAGCTTGTAAGGCGAATGGGTGAAGACGTAATTCACCGTCGCATGCGGCCTGCCCCAGCCTGCTCCACGTAAGGCGGCGCATTCGCGGTGTTGCCCTAAAAGTTGGGCGCGGGGGAGCAGGGGAATGAGGGTTTGGTGCCAGAGTCTCATTTTGATTCGAATAATGTCAGGTACTCGGAATAGGCTTGTTTTAAACCTTTTTTGGAGTAGGTGGTATAAATAATGTGCTGCCTTGGACGGTAATGTTGCCCTCGCGGCTGCGGATATTGATGTCGCCGCCAGCTTTCAGGCTGCTTTCGCGGCTTTGGCGGTAGTTTTGGTTTTGTTCCTTGCCGGCGGTTTTAAAGCCGAAGCCGGCTTCGACGGACAAGAGGACGGCGCCTTGCTGTCCGGTTTGGTTTTTGACGGCATCGGCCACTTTGCCGACGCCATCGGCCAGTTGGTAGGCTTGGGCACCGGCGTCATCTGATTATTTTGAAATTGCCATTTCAATGACTTGCTCAACATAGTTGTTTTCCAAATCAATTACGTCTCCTTTTCTTTGTTTTGATATTTTTAATTCGTCATACGCGTAAAAAATAGCAATTTTTTTCCCTTCACAAAATAAATGTCTGTCGGATTTATTCATCATATACATACTTTCATTCCTTACGATGCCTTCACCATCTATAAAACTAAAACTATTCGGTATGTTTCTTCTTTCCATTCCTGCCTCATATATTGACGATATTACTCCGGAAACGCTTCTGGTGATAATCTGTCCGGAATCAATATTAGCCCACCATTCATCCGACGCAAACAATCCTTTGTCTTTTTTGATGCCAAAGATACTTTCGTCATTCAATGACAGTAATCTTGTATCTTCAATATGCTCCTTCTTTTTTCTATTTTTCATATCTTTTTTAAAATCATAAACCAAATACATATCATCATCTAAATTTAAATAGCTCATTTTATATCTCCAATTTTTTCAAATGGAGTCCGTCTTCGATTTCAGTGGTTAATTTTGTTCCGCTTTTGCCGAAATATTCATCAGACAGACAATGCCGGATTTTTCCATCTTGATTCTTTATTTCGTTTTTACAGACGCTATCTTCAGACGGCCTATTTCGTTGTATAGGCCGTCTGAAACCTTTTACTGTCAAATGTTATCAACATTCTGCCCTGTCAGGGCGCGCTGTATGTTGCGGTTCATGCGCTTGGCGGCGAAGTTGTCGGTGCTGTGGCTGAGTTTGGCGACAGCGGCACGGATATCTTCGGCTTTGCCGTCTTTCAGACGGCCTTGCAAGTTGGCGATGTCTTGTTGAATCTGTTGCAATTCTTCGGCTTCCAACAAATCGCTGTCTAACTCAAGGGCTGCGTTAACGGCGTCGGTTAGGCTTTCGGCTTCGACTACGGCTTCGGCACGTGCGCGTGCGGCCATGTCTTCGGCGGCGTTGCTCATGCTGTCTTTGAGCATTTGGGTGATGGTGCTATCGTCCAAACCGTAGGAAGGTTTGACTTCGATTTGCGCCTGTACGCCGGTGCTTTGTTCTTGTGCGGAAACAGACAGCAAACCGTCAGCGTCAACTTGGAAGGTCACGCGGATACGCGCTGCGCCTGCAGCCATGGGCGGAATGCCGCGCAGGGTAAATTTGGCAAGGCTGCGGCAGTCGGAAACGAGTTCGCGCTCGCCTTGTACAACGTGTATCGTCATGGCGGTTTGACCGTCTTTGAAAGTGGTGAAGTCCTGAGCGCGTGCAGTAGGAATGGTGGAGTTGCGCGGGATGATTTTCTCGGCAAGACCACCGTAGGTTTCCAGGCCGAGTGATAAAGGCGTAACGTCCAGCAGCAGCCATTCGCCGTCGGTTTTGTTGCCGGCAAGGACGTTCGCCTGTATGGCGGCACCGAGTGCAACCACTTCATCAGGATTGAGGTTATTCAGCGGGGTTTGGCCAAAGAATGTGGCAACTGCTTGTTGAACGTGCAACATGCGGGTAGAGCCGCCGACCATAATCACGCCTTTAACATCTGCCTTGGTTACGCCGGCATCTTTCAAAGCCTGTTTGACGGGTTCGATGGTTTTTTGTACCAGATTTTGGGTCAGATTGTGAAACTCTTGGCGGGTAATGACGGTATGAATTTTATGGCCGTCTGAAAGTGTGGTTTCAATGACGGCTTCGGTTTGTGTGGTCAGTTTTTCTTTGGCGGTACGAACAAGGGAAAGCAGAAGCTGGCTGTCTTGTTCGTTGAGTTTGGAGAGGTCGTTTTGTTCGAGCAGGTAGCAGAACAAACGATGATCGAAGTCGTCGCCGCCCAATGCGCTGTTGCCGCCGGTGGCTTTCACTTCAAACAGGCCTTTGGTCAGTTGCAATACGGATACGTCGAATGTGCCGCCGCCTAAGTCGTAAACGACAAACGTGCCTTCTGAGGCGTTGTCCAGTCCGTAGGCGATTGCGGCGGCAGTCGGTTCGTTAAGGAGGCGCAAGACATTCAAGCCTGCCAAGCGCGCGGCATCTTTGGTAGCTTGACGTTGGGCATCGTCAAAATAAGCGGGTACGGTGATGACGGCACCAACCAAATCGCCGCCCAATGTTTCTTCGGCGCGCAATTTGAGGGCTTTGAGGATTTCTGCCGATACTTCAATAGGCGTTTTCGCGCCTTGACGGGTGTTTAATTCGACCACGCGCTCATTGGGTGTAAATCGATAGGGCAGGTATTGCGCCTCTTGTGCGAGGTCGGTAAGGGTGCGGCCGATTAAGCGTTTGGCGGAGCTGATTGTATTTAGCGGATCGGTTTTTTGGGCAGAAAGGGCGTTTTTGCCGACTTCAACTTCGCCATCCAAATAACGGACAACCGAAGGCAGGGTGGCGCGGCCGTCTGAATCAGGTAGGCAGACTGCGCTGCCGCTGCGGACGGTGGCAACCAAGCTGTTGGTTGTGCCTAAATCAATGCCTACGGCGAGGCGGTGTTGATGGGGGGCGGCGGACATGCCGGGTTCTGAAATCTGCAAAAGAGCCATGATTGTGTGCCTTCTGATGCTGTATTTATTAGGATGGGGCAGATTTTAGCAGATTTTTGGCAGATAGTTGAGTGGTTTGCTAGGAAATAACCATAAGGCCTAATGTTGTTTTTTTAATTGAAAAGAAAGTGGATTTTGAATTCAGACTTGTATTTTTTAAGAAATGCGGATAAAATTCAGCCTCTTTGCCTTGCCTTTTACTTCGCATGGTGAAAGGCTGTTTTTAATCATCCATAAGGAGATAACATGCGTCATTACGAGATCGTGTTTATCGTTCATCCTGATCAAAGCGAGCAAGTGCCTGCTATGGTTGAGCGTTACAAAACCATGATTACTGAAGCCAGCGGTAAAATCCACCGTTTGGAAGACTGGGGCCGTCGTCAATTGGCTTACCCAATCAATAAAATCCACAAAGCACACTATGTTTTGATGAATATCGAAACTACTCCTGAAGTGGTTGAAGAGCTGGAAACTGCTTTCCGCTTCAATGATGCCGTACTGCGTCACCTGACCATCAAAACAAAACACGCTGTAACTGAAGCTTCCCCAATGTTGGGCGGCGAAAAAGCAAAAAACTTGCTGAACGGTGCAGCTGAAGAAGTTGCAGCAGCCGAATAAGATTGAATAATCTGATTAAGCTTACCGCCCGTATCTTGCAGGTTCAGCCTTTGAGATATACGCCGGCAGGAATTCCTGTTTTAGATGTTGTGTTACAACATGAGTCTTGGCAGGAAGAAAACGGACAGAAATGTCTGGTCAAATTTGAAATTCCCGCACGGATTTTAGGTAAGCAGGCTGAGGAATGGCAGTATCGGCAAGATGCCGTCATCGAGTCGGAAGGTTTTTTGGCGCAACGCAGCCAACACTTCCCCAAGCCGGTACTACGCATACAGAACATTAAAGAATATAAAGGTTAAACGACAATGGCTCGTCAATCATTCAAACGTAGAAAATTCTGCCGCTTTACGGCTGAAAAAATCCAAGAAGTTGATTACAAACAAGTTGATTTGTTGAAAGACTTCATCTCTGAAAACGGCAAAATCATCCCTGCCCGCATTACTGGTACTAAAGCACACTACCAACGTCAGTTGGCTACTGCTGTGAAACGTGCCCGTTTCCTGGCTCTGTTGCCTTACACCGATCAACACAAATAATTTTGGAGTTTAAATCATGCAAATTATTCTGTTAGAAAAAATCGGCGGTCTGGGTAACTTGGGTGACATCGTTACCGTTAAAAACGGTTACGCACGCAACTTCCTGATCCCTGCCGGTAAAGCAAAACGTGCAACTGAAGCCAACATGAAAGAATTCGAAGCACGCCGCGCTGAATTGGAAGCCAAACAAGCTGAAATCTTGGCTGATGCTAAAGCACGTCAAGAAAAACTGGAAGGCCAAACCATTACTGTTGCTCAAAAAGCCGGTGTTGATGGTCGTCTGTTCGGTTCTGTTACCAATGCTGACATCGCTGAAGCGATTGTTGCTGCCGGTATCCAAGCTGCTAAAGCAAACGTACGTCTGCCTAACGGCCCATTGAAAGCTGTTGGTGAGTACGAAGTTGAAGTAGCTCTGCACACTGACGCTGTTGCTAAAATTACCGTTGCTGTTGTTGCAGCCGCTGAGTAATTGATTCATTCAAGGCCGTCTGAAAATCAAGGGTTTCCTTGGATTTCAGACGGCCTTGTCTATGTGCTTAAGCCGAAGCAAATCAGTGCCGAGTTGTTTATATTTTTGGCTGGTTAAAAAGTATGGCAGTTGGCATAGAGAGATAATGTGTTGGACGAATATTCTTTCGTATTCGGATTTGTCATAGTATTTAATAAAGAGATTATTTATGAATAAAATCAAAATCTTTGGGATGAGTCTGGCTGCTTTGACTCTGGCTTCATGTAGTACTCCGCAAAAGCCTGCTGTTGATACGGCAAAACCGGTTGAGTCTGTTTCCTCTGCAAAACGCCCTGTATTTGATGCTGCGGCTGAATCTGTTGCCAGCAGCGGTTTTAATGAGAACGTCAATGTTCAGCAATTTATCCAATATGAAGTGAAAAACCGCCGTTTCAGTGTGGAAGAGTTGCGCAATTTCTTTAATGGCGTGGTGTATAAAGGCAACATTATTACCATTATGTACCGCCCAAGCACTTCGCGTCCTTGGTATGAATTCCGCACCGGTAACTCTGGTGAGGCCAAATTTAATGGCGGCAGACAATTCTATGCGGCAAACCGTGCCGTAATCGATGATGTGGCACGCAAATACGGCGTACCTGCCGAATTGATTGTGGCGATTCTCGGTATCGAAACCAATTACGGCAAAAATACGGGCAGCTTCCGCGTTGCCGATGCCTTGAGTACATTGGCCTTTGATTATCCTCGCCGTGCCGAGTTTTTCCAAAACGAGTTGAGCGAACTTCTGCAGATGGCAAAAGAAGAAAAAGAAAATATCTTTGACTTCAAAGGCAGCTATGCCGGTGCAATGGGTATGCCGCAATTTATGCCTTCAAGCTACCGTAAATGGGCGGTAGACTATGATGGTGATGGTCATCGCGATATTTGGAATAATGTCGGCGATGTGGCGGCTTCTGTCGCCAATTATATGAAGCAGCATGGCTGGCAGACAGGCGGTAAGATGGTTGTGCCGGTAAGTCTGACGATTACCCCGCACTTGCAGGCGATTATCGATGAGAAGACTGCTTTGACACGCACTGTTGCAGATTTCAAAGCTTTGGGTGTGGTGTCTCAAGCTGCTGTTGCGGATAATGAAAAGGCTGTGTTGTATGCTTTGGAAACCAGTCCGGGCGTATTTGAATACTATTTGGGCCTGAATAACTTCTACACGGTATGGCAATACAACCACAGCCGTATGTATGTAACAGCGGTACGCGATATTGCGAATGCAATCAATAACAATGGCCTGTAAGCCATAAGAAAACCACCCTTTTGGGTGGTTTTTAAGTATTTATGACTTTGCAGAACAATTTAAGCCATCAGTCTGATTTTCATGGCGTAACGTTTTTTGCTGTGCCCTGAAACAAACTGTCCGCCTCGTGCAGGGGATAAAAATGCATTGCCTTCTGCGGTTGGCTCTGCACAAGTATATTGGCCGTTTCGATCGCTCCAGAGGGCATACACAGGCAGATTGTGGGTGCGGATATCCAGTTTCAAGCCGTCAAATGCAACGTGTGCATCTTGATTGGAGGAAACAAATTCGGTATGGGAGATATAGTCGGCATCGTATGGGGCGCCGTTGAAATCAAATTGTGTACCGACGGCGGTAAAGTAGGGGTGGAATCCCGGGGATGTGCGGACGGGCGATTCGCCGTAATTGCAGACAGTTAGGATGGCGATAGCTTCATCTTCGTTAGGCAGGCTGTAATCAAGCAACCATTCGACGTGTTCATAGCCTTTTTCTGTGCTGATTAATTTCAAACCGATATCCGATTCATTTTGATGGCGGATTTCCCAGTCTGAAGTTCTGCCGAAACCATGTTGGGCCAGATGATTTTTGCTGTCCGGTCCGAATTGGGGTAAGCAAACGTGCATACCGCCGCGTAATTTTGTGTCATTGGCGACTTGAACGCTGGTTTTCGGAAATAAGACTTCCCGTCCTTTTAGAGTCAGGGAGTCAATATATCCGCCCATCGTATTGACTCGCATAGTGGCTGATTGATTGCGTAGTATGATTTCAGACATAATGATTTGAGCTTCAAATTGTTTATCATTTGTGTAGCATTCTAACATTGCGATGACATGCTGTCGCCGTCGGCTTGATAGAAAATCCTTAATAAAAATCAAAAAAATGCTAGAATATATACCATTTTCTGAGGCCGTCTGAAGAGCGGATAATTCTTTTCAGACGGCCTTCCGATTTATTTCCCGTAGAGAAACAACATGGCTTATCAAGTTCTTGCACGAAAATGGCGTCCGAAAACCTTTGCCGATTTGGTCGGTCAGGAACACGTCGTCAAAGCCCTGCGCAACGCGCTGGACGAAGGCCGTCTGCACCATGCCTATCTGCTGACAGGGACGCGCGGTGTGGGTAAGACCACGATTGCCAGAATTTTGGCCAAGAGCTTGAACTGCGAAAATGCCGTGCATGGCGAGCCATGCGGTCAGTGTGAAAGCTGTACGCAAATCGACAGCGGCCGTTATGTGGATTTATTGGAAATCGATGCGGCATCGAATACCGGTATCGACAATATCCGCGAAGTGTTGGAAAACGCACAATACGCGCCGACTGCGGGTAAATACAAAGTCTATATCATTGACGAAGTGCATATGCTTTCCAAAAGCGCGTTCAATGCCATGCTGAAGACTTTGGAAGAACCGCCTGAACACGTTAAATTCATTTTGGCGACCACCGATCCGCACAAAGTCCCCATTACCGTATTGAGCCGCTGTTTGCAGTTTGTTTTACGCAACATGACAACCCAACAGGTTGCCGAGCATTTGGCACATGTCCTGGACCGTGAAAACGTTCCTTATCAGCCGCAGGCCTTGCAGCTTTTGGGACGTGCCGCCGCCGGTTCGATGCGTGATGCGTTGAGCCTTTTGGATCAGGCGATTGCCATGGGTTCGGGTAAAGTTGCCGAACAAGATGTCCGCCAGATGATCGGAGCGGTCGATAAACAATACTTGTTTGAGTTGCTTGAAGGAATCATTAATCAAAACGGTGAGGCCTTGCTGGAAAAAGCTCAGGAAATGTCTGCCAGAGCGATTGGTTTTGACAGCGCATTGGCAGAATTGGCCATGCTGTTGCAACGTTTGGCTTTGATTCAAACCATTCCTTCTGCCTTGGCAAATGACGACCCTGAACGTGAAACTTTGCTGCGATTAAGTCAGGCTTTGAGTGGCGAGCAGATTCAGCTTTATTATCAATGTGCTATTCATGGAAAACAGGATTTGCCGCTGGCTCCGGACGAGTATGCCGGTTTTGTCATGACGCTTTTGCGCATGCTTGCATTTGCGCCGTTGGCTGCTTCGGGTTGCGATACGCAAAGCCAAATTGAACACACGGATTTGCATTCCGACCATCAGAAAGCTGAGGCCGAAAAAAAGCCTTTTCAGCTGCCGAAATCTGAGCCGATAGCAGCAACGGCGGTTGAGAAAGAGGCTGCTTCTGCCAAACAGGATGCCGTTGAAAGGCCGTCTGAAGAAACCGTTCAGCCTGTTCTGCAACAACAGGCGGATGTACCGCCTTGGGAGGAAATGCCGAGCCAAGTATCGGCTGAGCCGCCTAAAACACAAACGGTGCAGATGCAAGAAGCGGAGGCGCCATTGCCTGTTGCAAAAGTTCAGACGGCCCCTGAGCCGGAAGAATATCCGCACATGGATGAGGAAATTCCACCTCCGTATTTTGATGAAGCATATGCATTTGAAGATTCACATCGTGCTGATGTGATGGAAGTACCGCAGCCGGTTGTGTCTGCTGAGCCTGAAGAAGAGGAGGGAGATGAAGAAGAGCTTCAGTTCGCTCCTTTGCCTGAGTTTAAAACTGAGAATTGGCACAGCATTATCGAACGTTTCGCCCGTAAATTAGGTGCGGCGCAGATGTTGGCACAAAATGCGGCATGGACGAGTTATGATGCGGAAGCAGGATTAATCATGCTGTCGTTGACGGATGAGGCCAAAGCCACTGCCAATAAAGAGCGCTTGGATAAAATCTGCCAGACGTTGAGCGAGGCATACCATCTTGGCAATTTAAGGCTGCAAACCGAGCCTTGGCAGGATGATAAAGGCTGGGAAACGCCGGTTATGCGCCGCAAACGTATTCAAGAAGAAGGGCGGCAGCAGGCGCAAGATTTGCTGGAAGCGGATACAACGGCGCAGAAAATCTTGCAAACCTTTGAAGCGCAATGGCTGCCGGATTCTTTAGAATTGGCAGGACATTCTTAAAATACTGATATACAAGGCCGTCTGAAAGGCAAGAGCGTTTTTCAGACGGCATGAGTGAACCCATTTATTTCAAACCCATAGGAGTAAAATATGTTCGGAAAAGCCGGATTAGGCGGCCTGATGAAACAGGCTCAACAAATGCAGGAAAACATGAAAAAGGCACAAGCCAAGCTGGCTGAAACCGAAGTTGAAGGTGAAGCAGGCAATGGTTTGGTGAAAGTTGTGATGACGTGTTCGCATGTTGTCCGCAAACTTGAAATCAGCCCTGATTTGATTCAAGAAGCCGCTGACGACAAAGAAATGTTGGAAGATTTGGTATTGGCCGCTATCAATGCCGCTTCTGAAAAAGCCGAAGAAACCACCAACAAAACCATGGGTGCATTCACCCAAGGCCTGCCTGCAGGTATGGGCGATTTCTTCCGTTGATTTAAAAATAAATAAAAGGCCGTCTGAAGCCAGATTTGGGTTTCAGACGGCCTTTTTTATTATGAGGATTCATGGGCTTTCTTTGGGAAAGAACAAGCGTTCCTTATTGATGTAAGGAAGCCTGAACAGCAGTTCAGGCTTTTGAAATTTGGCTCCCCGACCTGGGCTCGAACCAGGGACCTGCGGATTAACAGTCCGTCGCTCTACCGACTGAGCTATCGGGGAATGGGGCGTATTATAATGGCTGGAAAAAATGTGTCAATCAATATTTTTAAGAAAATGGTGCAAAATATTTCAAATGTTTGAATGTTAAAAATATTTTGTAATCAAGTTTCACATGCTCCCCAGCCGTTTCAGACGGCCTTTAGTATTTGGCGTTAACCAATTTGCCGTTTTGGAACACTTGCTGCTGCATCACCGTGCCGTTGTAGGCGTAAGTGGTCAGCGAGCCGTTGCTTGGCGTGGCGCGGAACTGCATCAGTTGGTTGCGGCTGAGGACGTAGGGGTCCGTGCGTTTTTGGCTGTTGTCGCTGTAAAAGTCTTGGACGACATATTCGTTGTTGCGTTTGCTGATCAGTTGGCGATGGAAGCCGCCTTTGACTGCGCTGTTGCTGGGTGTGCCGTGTGCATCGAAATAGGTCACGATTTGTTCTTCTGAGATACGGATGCCGTCTGAATCCGTGCCTTTGGTGGTTTTGTCCAAGCCAACAGGGATGTTGATGGATGTGCCCAAGCCGACGTGGCGGCCGATACTTGTGCCGACGCCTAAGCCGACGGAAACGCCGGGTGTGCCGACTGTACATGCGCTGAGTGAAGCGGCCAAAAGGGCAGGTAAGAGAACTTTTTTCATAATGTGTATCCTTGTAATAAGAAATGTTTGTAATGTGGGAAGTATAGTATTTTTGCGGGGTGGCTGGTGTTAGTATTGGTAAAAGGGCGCAATGCCGTCTGAAAAACAAGATAGAAACGGATATATCATTCTGGTGTAGAATGTGCCGAAATAATGATTTAATAAGAATGTGAATGAATAATGAAAACTTTAAAATTTACGAAGATGCACGGCTTGGGCAATGATTTTATGGTGGTCAATGCCATCGAGCAGGACTTTGATCCGTTGGCTGCGCCGCTTGCTCAATGGGCAGACCGCTATCGCGGCGTGGGTTTTGATCAGTTTTTGGTAGTGGAGAAGCCTTCTTCTGATGCGGTCGATTTTCGGTACCGCATTTTCAATGCCGATGGTCGGGAAGTAGAGCAGTGCGGCAATGGAGCGCGTTGTTTTGCGCGTTTTGTCGCGGATAAGGGTTTGACGGATAAAACGGAAATTTTGGTCGAAACGGCCAAAGGGATTATTGTGCCGAAGCTGTTGGATAACGGTTTGGTTGCCGTCAATATGGGTAAACCGCGTTTCATGCCGTCTGAAATTCCGTTTGTGCCTGCACATGGTGAAAATGAAGATGCGCTGACACATATTGTCTTAGTCGGTTTGGAGTCTGTACCGGTAAGCTGTGTGAATATGGGTAATCCGCATGCGGTGATTTTGGTTGATAATGTTGAAACCGCACCGGTGGAGCATTGGGGCGGCGCTATTGAATCTCACGAGCAGTTTCCTGAACGGGTCAATGTCGGCTTTTTGCAGGTTGAAGATGAGTTGTCAGTCCGCCTGCGTGTGTTTGAACGCGGGGTGGGGGAAACTCAGGCTTGCGGCACCGGAGCGTGTGCGGCGGTGGTGGCAGGCGTGCGCAATGGCTTGCTGAAAGCGGGTGCGCCTGTGCGTGTTACTTTGCCTGGAGGCGAATTGTTTATCAGTTGGGAAGAAGGTGGCGATGTGCAAATGACCGGCCCTGCTGAAACCGTTTTTGAAGGCGAGTTGCAGTATTCATGATGGTTTCTTTGGATTTTTGGTTTGCCATTGCGTATGCTGCGGTATCGTTGGCATTTATTTTTCGCGCACAGCGGTTTCAATGGCTTTGGGCTACGGTGTTGTTGTGGCTGGGGATTTCGGCACTGGGCGCACGCTTGTTGCCCGGAATGTGGGGCTTTACGCATACGGGCCCTTTGTTTATCCCTCATTTTTATCTGACAATCGCCAGTATTTTCTTCTTTATTGATGACTGCAGTAAAACGGAAGACAAAAAGTTTTGGTCGGCAGGCGAATATGCCGGTTTGACCTTATTTGCGGTTTCCAATGTCGTCATGACTTTGGCTTTTGTTTTCTTGGCAGGCGTGGTTTATTTCATCTTGCCGCTGGCAGGCTCGGTTTTTGCATGGGTGGCCTTACTGAAAATTTATGCTTTGAAACCCATTTATTGGTTTGCATTGCAGGGCGTCCTGATGCTGGTGTTTTATCTGCACAGAGTGGTTGTTTGCAAGCAGTCTGCCTCTCTTTTCAGTATGCGGCAGATGTGGGCAGGCTGGATGGTTGCCGTCGTGATGCAGGCTGTGGTTGCCGTTGCATTGATTTTTGAGCGCAGTGGATATTGACCGCGCTTGAACCAAAAGTTATAAAGAAAGAAATTTTCGATATTGGTTTTTCAGACGGCCTGAGTTTAATATGCAGGCTGTATTACATCTAAATCAGGAGCAGGAAATGAAAATTGCAAATAATATTACCGAGCTGATCGGCAACACACCTCTGGTGAAACTGAACCGCCTGACCGAAGGTTTAAAAGCGCAAATCGCCGTTAAACTTGAATTCTTTAATCCAGGCAGCAGCGTGAAAGACCGTATTGCCGAAGCCATGATTGAAGCGGCCGAGCAAGCCGGTAAAATCAATAAAGATACCGTTATCGTCGAGGCAACCAGTGGCAATACCGGTATCGGTTTGGCCATGGTGTGCGCGGCCCGCGGTTATAAATTGGCCATCACCATGCCTGAAAGCATGAGTAAAGAACGCAAAATGCTGCTGCGTGCGTTTGGTGCAGAATTGATTTTGACTCCTGCTGCCGAAGGCATGGCAGGCGCTATTGCCAAAGCCCAATCTTTAGTGGACGAACATCCGGGCACTTATTTCATGCCGCGCCAATTTGATAACGAGGCCAATCCTGAAGTTCACCGCAAAACCACTGCCGAAGAGATTTGGCGTGATACAGACGGTAAAGTAGATATTTTCGTGGCCGGTGTGGGTACTGGCGGCACGATTACCGGCGTGGGCGAAGTGTTGAAAAAATACAAACCCGAAGTTCAAATCGTGGCTGTCGAGCCTGAAGCTTCTCCGGTATTGAGTGGTGGCGAAAAAGGCCCACATCCGATTCAAGGTTTGGGCGCAGGCTTTATCCCCAGCGTTTTGAATACGACTGTTTACGACAGCATTGTCAAAGTACCTAACGAAGCAGCGTTTGAAACTGCACGCGCTATGGCTGAAAAAGAAGGCATTTTGGTAGGTATTTCTTCAGGTGCCGCAGTATGGAGCGCATTGCAACTGGCCAAAAAACCTGAAAACGAAGGTAAGCTGATCGTTGTCTTGTTGCCATCATATGGCGAACGCTATCTTTCTACGCCTCTCTTTGCCGATTTGGCATAATATAGGATTGTTGTTAAAAGGCCGTTTTCAGACGGCCTTTTTTGCGTATGGGCTTGAGATATCGTATGAAATCTGTTGTAATTCAGTTAATGAGCTTTGAATACCGTTATTCAAAAGTTGGTTTCTTCAACGAATCATGCTTATAATGCGCATCATGAAAAAATACATTCTTCCTATCCTTGCTGTGGCGGCACTTGCCGGTTGTGAATCAATTTATGTTCCAACATTGAAAGAAGTGCCAGTTCGACCAACCAACGTCAAGAAACCTAAGGCTGATTCACAAGTTTCAGCTACCGGTTATCATTTGGCTCCTTCGCATTGGGCAGATGTTTCCAAGATTCATGATGAAGCACGTCGCTTGAGTACCCAAGTGAGCCAAGGTAGTCTGACTAAAGTTCAGGCTGCCCAATATTTGAACCGCTTCCGTATCCAACAAGTGGGACGCAACTCTGTCGATGACAGTATGTACGAAGTTTATCTGCGTTCTGCCGTTGACAGCCAACGTGGTGAAATTACTACCGAGCAATCCAAACAGTACATCCAAGGTGCTTTGCGTGGTTGGCAGCAACGTTGGAAAAACATGGATACCAAGCCAAGCAATCCTGCGTTTACCAATTTCCTAATGGAAGTTATGGGTATGCAACCTTTGAAATAAAAAAGTCATAAACTGAGAAGGCCGTCTGAATATTCAGACGGCCTTCTTCTCATATTTATATATGTGTAGTCGAATTGTATCCAATTAAGAACCAAACAGCTTGTCAGCCGCTTGACGGGCTTTTTCTTGAATATCTTCGGTCAGATAGTTTTTCATCTGAGAATAAACCAGCGCAATGACGGCAATGTCATCGCTGAAGCCAAATGGAATCAGAAGGTCGGGAATGCTGTCGATAGGGCTGAGGAAATAAACCAGTGCGCCGACAATAATCATTTTAGCCCGTTTGGGCGTGTGTTCAGATTCCCAAAGGTAATAAAGTGCATAAAGCTGTCGGACGACAGGTTTGCCCAGGCGGCCGGCAAAGCGTCCGAGTTTTTTCATAAAACCGGATGTGTCCAAGTTTCGACGGCGGAAGGAGGGGATGTAGTCTTCCGGATCGGGTGTGTTTTGATGAGGGGAGTGTGTCATGATGCAGCTTCCTTATAAGGTATGGAAACATTGTTGGTGTTGTGCCGTATTTTAGTCCATCTAGAGATGGATGAAATGTCTTTGAATGTATAACTATGTAAGAGTAGTGGTGATAATGCAATGGTAATAAGTTAAGAATGGCTTATGCCTTTGTAAAGATTAGGTATCAAGAGTGAGAATTTATCTCACAATAGATACAATTCTCAAACAATAATGATGTTATCGTAAGTGCTTTGATGGGGAGATGCTTAATTGCAGGAAAGTAACAAAAAAGGCTAGCCACGCAAAAAAAAATCTAAGAATGATTGTTTGATTTTATTAGTCTTTTGGTAAAAATCATTAGAGCATTCATAAATTGCACTGTTCAAAATGAGATAAAACAGGTAAATTATGGTTTATGTAGCTTATTGTAGTGCTGAGCTATAGGTTTTGAGCTGATAATAAATCTAGAGGAACTGACCATGTCCGCCAAATCACGCCCGGTATTTTTGGAAATTCCGAATATCCGATTGCCCATACCGGGGATTGTATCTATTCTTCACCGTATCAGCGGCGTCGGCTTGTTTGTGATGCTGCCTGTTCTCTTGTATTTCTTCTCTGGAACGCTGGATCGCGAAGCGTCGTTTGAAGCATATCGTTCTGCTATTTCCAATCCGTTTGTGAAGCTGATCCTTATCGGTCTGTTGTGGGCATATCTGCACCACTTTTTTGCCGGTATCCGCTTTCTGTTTTTGGATGTGCATAAAGGCCTGGAATTAAATACTGCCCGTACTACTGCTAAAGTTGTATTTGCTTCTGCTTTGATTCTGACCGTCGTTTTGGGAGCTTTGTTATGGTAGAACGTAAATTGACAGGTGCGCATTACGGTTTGCGCGATTGGGCAATGCAACGTGCAACTGCGGTCATCATGCTGGTGTACACCGTGGTTCTTTTGGTTGTTTTGTTTACGTTGCCTAAAGAATATTCGGCATGGCAGGCATTTTTTGATCAAACTTGGGTGAAGGTGTTTACCCAAGTGAGCTTCTTGGCCGTATTCCTGCATGCATGGGTAGGTATCCGTGATTTGTGGATGGACTACATTAAGCCTTTCGGCGTGCGTTTGTTTTTACAAGTTGCCACCATCGTTTGGTTGGTAGGCTGCTTGGTGTATTCAGTTAAAGTAATTTGGGGGTAAATATGGGTTTTCCTGTTCGCAAGTTTGATGCCGTGATTGTTGGCGGTGGTGGTGCAGGTTTACGCGCAGCCCTCCAATTGTCTAAATCCGGCCTGAATTGTGCTGTTTTGTCTAAAGTCTTCCCAACCCGTTCTCATACTGTAGCGGCTCAAGGTGGTATTTCTGCTTCATTGGGTAATGTGCAGGAAGACCGTTGGGATTGGCATATGTACGATACCGTGAAAGGTTCTGACTGGTTGGGCGACCAAGATGCGATTGAGTTTATGTGTCGCGCCGCGCCTGAAGCCGTAATTGAGTTGGAACACATGGGTATGCCTTTTGACCGTGTGGAAAGTGGCAAAATCTACCAACGTCCTTTCGGTGGTCATACTGCAGAACACGGTAAACGCGCGGTAGAACGTGCATGTGCTGTTGCTGACCGTACCGGTCATGCGATGTTGCATACTTTGTACCAACAAAACGTCCGTGCCAATACACAATTCTTTGTGGAATGGACAGCGCAAGATTTGATTCGTGATGAAAACGGCGACGTAGTCGGTGTAACCGCCATGGAAATGGAAACCGGCGAAGTTTATATTTTCCACGCTAAAGCTGTGATGTTTGCTACCGGTGGTGGCGGTCGTATTTATGCTTCTTCTACCAATGCTTATATGAATACCGGTGACGGTTTGGGTATTTGTGCCCGTGCAGGTATTCCGTTGGAAGACATGGAATTCTGGCAATTCCACCCGACCGGTGTAGCCGGTGCCGGTGTATTGATTACCGAGGGTGTGCGCGGTGAGGGCGGTATTCTGTTGAATGCCGACGGCGAACGCTTTATGGAACGTTATGCTCCAACCGTAAAAGACTTGGCTTCCCGTGACGTGGTTTCCCGTGCGATGGCGATGGAAATTTACGAAGGTCGCGGCTGCGGTAAAAACAAAGACCACGTATTGCTGAAAATCGACCATATCGGCGCAGAAAAAATTATGGAAAAACTGCCGGGCATCCGCGAGATTTCCATTCAGTTTGCCGGTATTGACCCGATTAAAGACCCGATTCCTGTTGTGCCGACTACCCACTATATGATGGGCGGTATTCCGACCAACTATCATGGCGAAGTTGTTATTCCGCAAGGTGAAGATTACGAAGTGCCTGTAAAAGGTCTGTATGCGGCAGGTGAGTGCGCATGTGCTTCCGTACACGGTGCGAACCGCTTGGGTACCAACTCCCTGTTGGACTTGGTGGTATTCGGTAAAGCTGCCGGCGACAGTATGATTAAATTCATCAAAGAGCAAAGCGACTGGAAACCTCTGCCTGCTAATGCCGGTGAATTGACCCGTCAACGTATCGAGCGTTTGGACAACCAAACCGATGGTGAAAACGTTGATGCATTGCGTCGCGAACTGCAACGCTCTGTACAACTGCACGCCGGTGTGTTCCGTACTGATGAGATTCTGAGCAAAGGCGTTCGAGAAATCATGGCGATTGCCGAGCGCGTGAAACGTACTGAAATCAAAGACAAGAGCAAAGTGTGGAATACCGCGCGTATCGAAGCTTTGGAACTGGATAATCTGATTGAAGTAGCGAAAGCGACTTTGGTGTCTGCCGAAGCGCGTAAAGAATCGCGCGGCGCACACGCTTCAGACGACCATCCTGAGCGCGATGACGAAAACTGGATGAAACATACCCTGTATCATTCAGATACCAATACTTTGTCTTACAAACCGGTACATACCAAGCCTTTGAGCGTGGAATACATCAAACCGGCTAAACGCGTTTATTGATGAGTTTTCAGACGGCCTTTATCTTAAAGGCCGTCTGAAACCTAACCATACCCACATTGAACTGCTTGAATTCATAATACAAAATCATTGGGCAGTTTATGAGAAAAGGAACACTTCTCATGGAAAAAATGAGTTTTGAAATTTACCGTTACAACCCGGACGTTGATGCCAAGCCTTATATGCAACGTTACGAGTTGGAATTGGAACCAACCGACGTTAAACTTTTGGATGCTTTAGTGCGCCTGAAAGCACAAGACGATACATTGTCTTTCCGCCGTTCTTGCCGCGAAGGTATTTGCGGTTCTGACGGTATGAACATCAACGGCAAAAACGGCTTGGCATGTCTGACCGATCTGCGCGGCCTGAAACAGCCGGTTAAAATCCGTCCTCTGCCAGGCCTGCCTGTTATCCGCGACCTGATTGTGGATATGACCCAATTCTTCAAACAATATCACTCCATCAAACCTTACGTTGTCAACGATAACCCTATCGATGCGGACAAAGAGCGTCTGCAAACTCAGGAAGAGCGTAAAGAGTTGGACGGTTTGTACGAATGTATTTTGTGTGCTTGCTGCTCGACTGCCTGCCCGTCATTCTGGTGGAACCCTGATAAATTCGTTGGTCCGTCTGGTTTGCTGAATGCTTACCGTTTCATTGCGGATAGCCGTGATACCATTACTAACGAGCGTTTGGATAATCTGAACGACCCATACCGTTTGTTCCGTTGCCACACCATTATGAACTGCGTAGACGTATGTCCTAAACACTTGAATCCGACCCGAGCCATCGGTAAGATTAAAGAGATTATGTTGAAACGAGCCGTTTAAGAAATGATGGTTTTTGACGATATTGCCAAACGGAAAATCCGTTTTCAAACCCGCCGGGGATTATTGGAATTAGATTTAATCTTCGGCAGGTTCATGGAAAAAGAATTCGAGCACCTGAGTGATCAGGAGTTGTCCGAATTTTCCGAAATCCTCGAATTTCAAGACCAAGAGTTGCTTGCCTTGATTAACGGACATTCGGCGACGGACAAGAAACACCTGATTCCCATGCTTGAAAAAATCAGACAGGCATGACGTGTTATAGAGCTTGTTTGCGATGCCAATCCGAACAAGCTCTTTCCATACGGAGGCCGTCTGAAAAAAAGGACCGTGCCGCTTGGGCGGCAACGAAAGCCCCAACTTACAAAGGAGTTTAAGAATGTCTAAATCAGTCAAGCTCACCACCCCAAATCAAGAGACCTTGGAACTGCCAGTATTGGAAGCAAGTATCGGCCATGATGTGGTTGATATTCGTGCTTTGACAAAAAATACAGGTCTGTTTTCCTTCGACCCCGGATTCGTGTCAACTGCAAGTTGCGAATCCAAAATCACTTATATTGATGGCGATGAAGGTCTGTTGTATTACCGTGGTTATCCTATCGAGCAGTTGGCCGAAAAATCCGATTACTTGGAAGTTTGCTACCTGTTGATTTACGGCGAACTGCCTACCCCTGAACAGAAAAAAGAATTTGATGCCACAGTCGGTCGCCATACTATGCTGCATGAGCAGCTGACTTGGTTCTTCCGCGGTTTCCGTCGCGATGCGCATCCGATGGCGATGATGGTTGGCGTGGTTGGCGCTTTGTCTGCTTTCTATCAAGACAGCTTGGATATTGCCAATCCTGAACACCGCAAAATTGCGATTTACCGCTTAATCTCCAAAATCCCGACAATTGCAGCAATGTGTTACCGTTATTCCAACGGTCTGCCGTTCAATTATCCAAAAAATAACCTTTCCTATGCTGAAAACTTCTTGCACATGATGTTTGCAACACCATGTGAAGAATACAAACCTAATCCAGTATTGGCTCGCGCGCTCGACCGCATCTTTATTTTGCATGCCGACCACGAGCAAAACGCTTCTACTTCGACCGTACGTTTGGCCGGCTCTTCTGGTGCAAATCCATTTGCCTGTATCGCTGCCGGTATTGCCTGTCTGTGGGGTGCTTCACACGGCGGTGCAAACGAAGCTGTGTTGAAGATGCTGGACGAAATCGGCGATGTATCTAATGTTGCCGCATACATGGAAGGTGTGAAACAACGTAAATACCGTCTGATGGGCTTCGGTCACCGCGTATACCGCAATATGGACCCACGAGCCAGCATCATGCGCGAAACCTGTTATGAAGTCTTGAAAGAATTAGGCTTGGAAGACAGTCCTAAATTCAAGCTGGCGATGGAATTGGAACAAATTGCACTGAAAGATCCATTCTTTGTTGAACGCAAGCTGTATCCAAATGTCGATTTCTACTCCGGCATCGTCTTGTCTGCATTGGGCATTCCAACTGAAATGTTTACCGTTATCTTCGCATTGTCGCGCAGTGTAGGTTGGATTTCTCATTGGCATGAAATGATTAGCGATCCGGCACTGAAAATCGGTCGCCCACGTCAACTGTATACCGGTGCAGAGCGTCGCGATTACGTTCCGGTAGATAAACGCTAATAAACAATACATTAATATATTGTTGAAAAGTCGTTTGAAAAAATCGAATTGCCGTTTTCAATGAGGTTGGTCGTAATTAATTAAGTTGATAGCAGGTAATTTGATTTGAAATAGGGTAGAATAAAGTGTCATTTCAGACGGCCTGAATTCCGTTCGGAGAACACGGGATTCTACCCTTTGTTTATATTTTAAAGAAAAGAGCTCACGCCATGATGGACGAAAAACTCAATTTCTCTTATCTGTTTGGTTCTAATGCGCCATACATCGAGGAGTTGTATGAAAAGTTTCTGGATAATCCGGAATCTGTCGATGAAAAATGGAAACAGTACTTTACCGATTTGAGTAAACAGCCGGGCGCAGTCGCTGTCGATGTTGCCCATACACCGATTCGTGAATCATTTGCCACTTTGGCTAAAAAGAAAATTGCCGCAGCCGTCGCAGGCGGTGTGGATGAGGCAATGATGAAAAAGCAAGTCAGTGTTTTGCGACTGATTTCTGCCTATCGTATCCAAGGCGTGGGTGCAGCCCAACTTGATCCGCTCAAACGTATTCCTCCTCAAAATATTGAAGCTCTCGATCCTAAATTCCACGGTCTGTCAGATGCCGATATGGCGCTTCAGTTCAATATGGGCGAGGGCGATTTTTCCGGTCAGAGCAAACTGCCTCTGTCCCAAATCATCAGCAACCTCAAACAAACCTACTGCGGCCATATCGCGGTAGAGTACATCTACATTCCAAATACCGAAGAGCGCCGCTGGGTTCGCAATTATTTTGAAAGCGTACTGTCTACGCCAAGCTACAACGTTGAACAAAAACGCCGTATCTTGAAAGAAATGACTGCTGCCGAAACTCTGGAACGTTACCTGCATACCAAATATGTTGGTCAAAAACGCTTTGGTGTAGAAGGCGGCGAAAGCGCTATTGCCGGTTTGAATTACTTGATTCAAAACGCTGGTAAAGACGGCGTGGAAGAAGTCATCATCGGTATGGCACACCGTGGCCGTCTGAATGTTTTGGTTAACATTTTGGGCAAAAAACCGGCTGATTTGTTTGCTGAATTTGAAGGCCGTGCCGAAATCAAATTGCCTAGTGGCGACGTGAAATACCATATGGGCTTCAGCTCCGACATCGCTACGCCACACGGCCCAATGCACGTTTCTTTGGCATTCAACCCGTCACACTTGGAAATTGTTAACCCAGTAGTGGAAGGTTCTGCGCGCGCTAAACAAAAACGTTTGGGCGAAAACGGCCGCGATAAAGTCTTGCCAGTATTGATTCACGGTGACTCCGCATTTATCGGTTTGGGTGTTAACCAAGCAACATTCAACCTGTCTAAAACACGCGGTTATACCACCGGCGGTACTGTTCACATCGTGATCAACAACCAAATTGGCTTTACAACTTCCGATACCCGCGATACCCGTTCTACCGTACATTGTACCGATATTGCGAAAATGGTTTCCGCTCCGGTTATCCATGTGAATGGCGATGATCCTGAACGCGTTTGCTTTGCCATCCAAGCCGCTTTGGATTACCGCAAAAAATTCCATAAAGACATCGTGGTCGACGTTGTCTGCTACCGTAAATGGGGCCACAACGAGGGTGATGATCCGACCCTGACCCAACCGATGATGTACAAAAAAGTATCGCAACACCCAGGTGCGCGTGCTTTGTACACCGAGCAACTGATTGCCGAAGGTGTGGTAACTCAAGCTGAGGCTGATGGTTACATCCAAGCCTACCGTGATGCTTTGGACAAAGGCGAACATGTTGAGCAAACAACTTTGAGCAATTTCCAACGCACACAAATCGATTGGAGCAAATACCAAGGCAAAGATTGGCGCGAACAAATCGAAACCGGTTTGCCTGCCGCAGATATTGAGCGCCTTACCGAGAAATTTACCGCTGTACCGGAAGATTTTGCCCTGCATCCGACTGCAAAACGTGTGATCGAAGCGCGTAAAGCCATGGCATCCGGCAATCAAGCCATCGACTGGGGTATGGCCGAAACCTTGGCATACGCAAGCCTGCTGACTAAAGGTCATGGCGTGCGTATCTCCGGTGAGGACTCCGGCCGCGGTACATTCTCACACCGTCATGCAGTGTTGCACGATCAAAAACGCGAAAAATGGGACGACGGTACTTATGTTCCTTTGCGCCATATGGGCGAAGGCATGGGCGAGTTCCTGGTTATCGACTCCATTTTGAACGAAGAAGCCGTGATGGCGTTCGAGTACGGCTTTGCCTGCTCCGCACCTGACAAGCTGACCATTTGGGAAGCTCAATTCGGTGACTTCGCCAACGGCGCGCAAGTGACTATCGACCAATTCCTGTCTTCAGGCGAAACCAAGTGGGGTCGTTTGTGCGGTCTGACCACCATCCTGCCGCACGGCTACGACGGTCAAGGCCCTGAGCACTCTTCTGCACGCGTAGAACGTTGGCTGCAACTGTGTTCTGAGAACAATATGCAAGTCATCATGCCGTCTGAAGCGTCGCAAATGTTCCACCTCTTGCAACGTCAAGTCTTGGGTTCATACCGCAAACCGCTGGTGATTTTCATGTCCAAACGCCTGTTGCGCTTTAAAGGTGCAATGAGCCCGCTGGAAAACTTCACCGAAGGTTCGACTTTCCGTCCGGTTATCGGCGATACCGCCGAACGTGCAAGCAATGACAGCGTGAAACGCGTAGTATTGTGTGCCGGTCAGGTTTACTATGACTTGGAAGCTGGTCGTGCCGAGCGTAAACTGGAAGATGATGTTGCTATCGTCCGCGTTGAGCAGCTGTATCCGTTCCCATACGATGAGGTTAAAGCTGAACTGGCGAAATATCCGAACGCAAAATCTGTGGTTTGGGCGCAAGAAGAGCCGAAAAACCAAGGTGCGTTCTACCAAATCCGCCACCGTATCGAAGACGTTATCAGCGAAGAGCAAAAACTGTCTTATGCCGGTCGTCCAAGCAGTGCATCGCCTGCAGTGGGCTACTCAAGCAAACACATTGCTCAATTGAAACAATTGGTTGAAGACGCTTTAGCGTTGTAAGCCAAGCAGCATTCCGTCTGAGGCTGCTCAGGCGGAATGCCCATATGCAGAATTAAAAACACACAACAGGCCGTCTGAAAGGGCCATTGGAGACACAAAATGATTATTGATGTAAAAGTACCTATGCTGTCTGAAAGCGTATCTGAAGGCACGCTCTTGGAATGGAAGAAAAAAGTTGGCGAAGCAGTTGCCCGTGACGAAATCCTGATCGATATCGAAACTGACAAAGTGGTTTTGGAAGTACCTTCTCCACAAGCCGGCGTATTGGTTGAAATCGTAGCGCAAGACGGTGAAACCGTTGTTGCCGACCAAGTTTTGGCGCGCATCGATACAGCTGCTACTGCCGCTGCTGAAGCCCCAGCCGCCGCGCCTGCCGAAGCAGCCCCAGCTGCCGCTCCTGCTGCTGCACAAAACAACGCCGCTATGCCTGCTGCCGCCAAACTGGCTGCCGAGACCGGTGTTGACGTGAACGCATTGCAAGGTTCTGGCCGTGACGGTCGCGTATTGAAAGAAGACGTACAAAATGCCGCTGCCAAACCTGCCGCAGCCGCTGCTCCTGCTGTTGCACTTCCTGCCGGCGCACGTCCTGAAGAACGCGTACCAATGAGCCGCCTGCGTGCCCGTGTTGCAGAACGCCTCTTGGCTTCTCAACAAGAAAACGCCATTTTGACTACATTCAACGAAGTCAACATGAAACCGATCATGGACTTGCGTGCGAAGTACAAAGATAAATTCGAGAAAGAACACGGCGTAAAACTGGGCTTTATGTCCTTCTTCGTTAAAGCCGCTGTTGCCGCCCTGAAAAAATACCCGGTTGTGAATGCTTCTGTTGACGGCAAAGACATCGTGTACCACGGCTACTTCGACATCGGTATCGCAATTGGCAGCCCACGCGGTTTGGTTGTGCCAATCCTGCGCGATGCCGACCAAATGAGCATTGCCGACATTGAACAAGCAATTGTTGATTATGCGAAAAAAGCAAAAGACGGCAAAATCGCTATCGAAGATCTGACCGGCGGTACATTCAGTATTACCAACGGTGGTACTTTCGGTTCTATGATGTCTACCCCGATCATCAACCCGCCTCAATCTGCGATTTTGGGTATGCACGCCACTAAAGAGCGCGCCGTGGTTGAAAACGGCCAAGTTGTTGTCCGTCCAATGATGTATCTGGCTCTGTCTTACGACCACCGTATCATTGACGGCCGCGAAGCTGTATTGACCTTGGTAGCCATTAAAGACGCGTTGGAAGATCCAGCTCGCCTGTTGTTGGATCTGTAATCGTTTCAGACGGCCTTTTATTTGTTAATGAAAAGGCCGTCTGAATTTTTATTTAGATGTAGCGTAATGTAGTATCGTGCTACAATAGGCTCAACGAACGATTGAGGCCGTCTGAAACATTTGATTCGAATGAATCGACAGATATGGACTTTCAGACGGCCTTTTCTTAAAACCATCAAAACGCAGTCATTCAAAATAAAAAAGAAACAAAAAGTATCGTTTTTATTTTGAGATACTGCAAAAAGCAAAGGATGACACGATGTCTCAATATGATGTAGTAGTGATTGGTGCTGGCCCGGGCGGATACGTTGCCGCCATCCGTGCCGCGCAACTGGGTTTCAAAACCGCTTGCGTCGACGCAGGCGTTAACAAAGCAGGCAATGCCCCTGCATTGGGCGGTACTTGCTTGAACGTAGGCTGTATCCCTTCTAAAGCCCTGTTGCAATCCAGCGAACATTTTCACGCTGCGCAACACGATTTTGCCGAGCACGGTATCACTGTCGGCGACGTAAAATTCGACGCAGCCAAAATGATTGAGCGCAAAGATGCCATCGTGACCAAGCTGACCGGCGGCGTGAAATTCCTGTTCCAAAAAAACAAAGTAACCAGCCTGTTCGGTACTGCTTCCTTTGCCGGTAAAAATGGCGATGCCTACCAAATCGAAGTCGATAACAAAGGCGAGAAAACCGTTATCGAAGCCAAACACGTCATCGTAGCGACCGGTTCCGTACCGCGTCCGCTGCCACAAGTCGCTATCGACAATGTGAACGTGTTGGACAACGAAGGCGCATTGAACCTGACCGAAGTGCCTGGCAAACTCGGCGTAATCGGTTCCGGCGTGATTGGTTTGGAAATGGGTTCCGTATGGAACCGCGTGGGTGCAGAAGTTACCATTCTTGAAGCTGCGCCGACCTTCTTGGCTGCCGCCGACCAACAAATCGCAAAAGAAGCCTTCAAATACTTCACCAAAGAGCAAGGCTTGAGCATTGAATTGGGCGTGAAAATCGGCGACATTAAATCTGAAGGCAAAGGCGTTTCCGTTGCTTACGAAACTGCTGCCGGCGAAGCCAAAACCGAAGTATTCGACAAACTGATCGTTGCCATCGGTCGTATTCCAAACACCAAAGGCCTGAACGCCGAAGCAGTAGGCTTGGAAAAAGACGAGCGCGGCTTTATCAAAGTAGATGGCGAATGCCGTACCAACCTGCCTAACGTATGGGCAATCGGCGACGTGGTTCGCGGCCCGATGTTGGCACACAAAGCCAGCGACGAAGGCGTTGCCGTTGCCGAGCGCATTGCCGGTCAAAAACCGCATATCGACTTCAACAACGTGCCGTTCGTGATTTACACCGACCCTGAAATCGCTTGGGTGGGTAAAACCGAAGAGCAGCTCAAAGCCGAAGGCGTGGAGTACAAAAAAGGTACTTCAGGTTTCGGTGCAAACGGTCGCGCATTGGCAATGGGCAAAGCTAAAGGTACGGTTAAAGTATTGGCAGATGCCAAAACCGACCGCATCTTAGGCGTACACATGATTGGTCCGGTTGTCAGCGAATTGGTTACCGAAGGCGTGACTGCGCTCGAATTCTTCGCCAGCAGCGAAGACATCGCCCGCATTATCCATGCCCACCCAACTTTGTCCGAAGTGGTTCACGAAGCTGCATTGGCGGCCGACAAACGCGCTTTACACGGTTGATAGACATTAAGGCCGTCTGAAATTTTTCAGACGGCCTTAAGGCCTTCGACAAATTGAATGTTCCGAGCGCTTCGTTTTCTGATTTATAATTCAGTCAGACAAACACACAGCATTTACATTCATTATGAACAAAGAAATAGTCGGTATTTTCTTTATACCGGCGGGCATCATCAGCATGTGTATGGCCGCATTGTGGCAGATGTATGTGATGATGACCGAAACTTATACGCTCAACCGTTTCAAAGATAAAGAATTGGTTTGGCGCGTGGCATTGTTGTTTATCAGTTTCAGCCTTGCCGTTTATCTGCTCTGCCCGAATTCGCGTAAAAAAGGCATTGTCTTTTTTATTCTCGGAGGAGGCGGCGCAACCATGTATCTGCTGGCGCGGATGTGGTTGCCCTTCAGTAAATAGTAGGGCCGTCTGAAAATATGGGATTGGCCGCAGGGCGATTCCTAAAACCCACTCACCTTAAGGAGAAATCCATGAATTTACACGAGTATCAGGCTAAAGAACTGCTGGCTAGCTACGGTTTGCCCGTACAAGGCGGTATTTTGGCACACAACGGCGAAGAAGCCGCTGCAGCTTACGACAAATTGGGCGGCAAATTCGCTGTTGTCAAAGCACAAGTACACGCCGGCGGCCGCGGTAAAGCGGGCGGCGTAAAAGTCGTTAAAAGCCGCGAAGAAGCTAAAGAAGTGGCTGAAAGCCTGATTGGCACCAACTTGGTAACTTACCAAACCGATGCCAACGGCCAACCTGTCAACAGCGTTTTGGTTTGCGAAGACATGTATCCGGTTCAAACCGAGCTGTACTTGGGCGCAGTGGTTGACCGTTCTACCCGCCGCGTTACATTCATGGCTTCTACCGAAGGCGGCGTGGAAATTGAAAAAGTTGCTGCCGAAACTCCAGAAAAAATCTTCAAAGTAACCGTTGATCCGCTGGTCGGCCTGCAACCTTGCCAAGCTCGCGAAGTTGCTTTCCAACTGGGCTTGAAAGATAAACAAATCAACGAGTTCGTCAAACTGATGACCGGCGCGTACAAAGCGTTTATCGAAAACGACTTCGCACTGTTTGAAGTAAACCCATTGGCAGTCCGTGAAAACGGCGACTTGGCTTGCGTGGACGGCAAAATCGGTATCGACAGCAACGCGCTCTACCGCCTGCCAAAAATCGCTGAATTGCGCGACAAATCTCAAGAAAACGAACGTGAGCTGAAAGCTTCCGAATTCGACCTGAACTATGTTGCCCTGGAAGGTAACATCGGCTGTATGGTGAACGGTGCCGGTTTGGCGATGGCCACTATGGACATCATCAAACTCAAAGGCGGCCAACCTGCCAACTTCTTGGACGTTGGCGGCGGCGCAACCAAAGACCGCGTGGTTGAAGCGTTCAAACTGATTCTGGAAGACAAATCCGTTAAAGGCGTATTGATCAACATCTTCGGCGGTATCGTACGTTGCGACATGATTGCGGAAGCCATCGTGGCAGCCGTTAAAGAAATCAACGTCAACGTTCCTGTCGTTGTTCGTTTGGAAGGTAACAACGCCGAACTCGGCGCGAAAATCCTGAACGAATCAGGTCTGAAACTAACTTCTGCAGACGGCCTGAATGACGCAGCCGAAAAAATTGTTGCAGCCGTAAACGCCTAAGGAGAAAAGAATGAGCGTATTGATTAATAAAGACACCAAAGTATTGGTTCAAGGTTTCACCGGTAAAAACGGTACTTTCCACTCCGAACAAGCTCTGGCTTACGGCACTAAAGTTGTCGGCGGCGTTACCCCGGGTAAAGGCGGTCAAACCCACCTGAACCTGCCTGTGTTCAACACCATGAAAGAAGCCGTTAAAGAAACCGGCGCGGACGCATCTGTAATTTACGTTCCCGCTCCGTTTGTTTTGGATTCTATCGTTGAAGCCGTTGATTCCGGCGTAGGCTTGGTCGTTGTGATTACCGAAGGCGTACCGACTCTGGACATGCTCAAAGCCAAACGCTACTTGGAAACCAACGGTAACGGTACCCGTTTGGTCGGCCCTAACTGCCCGGGCGTGATTACTCCGGGTGAGTGCAAAATCGGCATTATGCCGGGCCACATTCACACTCCGGGCCGCATCGGCATCATTTCCCGTTCCGGTACATTGACTTACGAAGCCGTGGCACAAACCACCAAACTGGGCTTGGGTCAATCAACCTGTATAGGTATCGGCGGCGACCCGATTCCTGGTATGAACCAAATCGACGCACTGAAACTCTTCCAAGAAGACCCAGATACCGACGCCATCATCATGATCGGTGAAATCGGCGGTACTGCGGAAGAAGAAGCAGCAGAATACATCCAATCCAACGTAACCAAACCTGTTGTAGGTTACATCGCCGGTGTTACCGCTCCTAAAGGCAAACGTATGGGCCACGCCGGTGCGATTATTTCCGGCGGTAAAGGTACTGCTGAAGAAAAATTCGCCGCTTTCGAAAAAGCCGGTATCGCTTACACCCGCAGCCCTGCCGAGTTGGGCACTACCATGCTGGAAGTGTTGAAAGCAAAAGGTTTGGCATAAGACTTAAGTCTTTAAGCTGAATTGAAAAGGCCGTCTGAAGTTTTCAGACGGCCTTTTTTAATTTCATTGGGTTGTTTTCGTTATAGGAACTTAATTTAAATTAACGTTTATTTGGAAATAAATGGTTATAATACTATTAACAGATAAACAATCTGTAATCATATCAATCTATAGGAGAGTAGTATGAAAAAACATAATTTTGAAAAACGTCGTGATGCTTTGTTGGAAGATATCCGAGAAGTAATGGATGATGTGGACGAACTGTACCGCAATGGTGTTGAAGCCGGTTCGGAAGAGGGTAGTAAAATTCGCGCTAAATTGGAAGCAAAATTGGCAGAAGCCAAAGAGCGTTTTAGCAGCTTCGAAGAAGAAATTAGTGAACGATTTAAAGATGGTAAAGAGCTTTTTTCCGAATTAGAGTCAGATGCTGGTGCACGCTTGAAACGCGGTGCCAAACAAGCTGATGAAGTGGTGCATGAAAAACCATATTATGCAATGGGTTTTGCCGCATTGGCCGGTTTGGTTGTCGGTGTGTTGTTGAACCGCCGTTAATGCGAATATGTTAAGGCCGTCTGAACAGGTGTGTATATGAAATCATGGATTTCATTGCGCCGTGCAGACGGCCTCTGCCTTATGTTTTCCTGAAAAAAAGGATAGTTAAGATGGGAATTCGCCAGCGTTTTGAACATGGCAAGGCTTTGTTGAATCAGGGCGCGGATTTGCTGTTGCTGCGTTTGCAGGTATTGAGCTTGGATTTGACGCGTCAGGCGGAGAATGTGTTCCGGTTGGCGATTTGGCTGGTGTTGTCCGGCGCGCTGTTGATGGTGGGCTTGGTCGGTTTGCTGTTCGGCTTGAACCGCGTGCTGTCGGATGTGGCCGCTTTGTGGGTGTTTTTCGGCATTTTCTTTGTAAGCCTGCTGATTATTGCCGTATTGTTCCGCAAAGTATCGGCAGATTATCGGGAGCAGGGCAGTCGTGTGGCTGAAACCTTGCAGGATATTCGATCGGATATTGCGTATTTGCGCGGTGAGATAGACAAGGATACGGACGATGAAGCGACAGGAGTATGAAGAAGAGCGTGAGCTGCTGCTTTTAGAGGCTAAGCTGGTGCGGCTGCGGATTGAAGCGGAAAATTTGAAACTGCGTAAAGCGGAAGAAAGCAAAACACGACAGGGCAATCAGTTGATTAAGCTCGCAGATGTGGCGTATCAGTTGAGCCAAACGCGTTTGCTGTCTCAACGCTCTTTGTTCTCTACATCACGCCGTCGGCATTGGATTTGGCTAGTGTTGGCGGTCATACTGGGTTTGTCGAGATAATCGAGGGCAGTGGTTTGGTCTAAATGATATTTGTGGCGAGTTGTTGGCTCGTGTGAGCCGCTGGTTGAGGACGCTGCGTCATTGTGTTGCCGAAACTGAAACTTTATCTATGTTGAGTATTTTTTACAAAAGACACCGGCCGTCTGAACATTTCAGACGGCCTCAATGTTTGGAGTTTCAGATATAATGGCGGCAATTTTAAAATTATTAAATGAAGGATAAGTGATGAACCGTTTGTATCCCCACCCGATTATCGCCCGTGAGGGCTGGCCGATTATCGGCGGCGGTTTGGCTTTGAGCCTGCTGGTGTCGATGTGCTGCGGCTGGTGGTCTTTGCCGTTTTGGGTGTTTACCGTATTTGCCCTGCAGTTTTTCCGCGACCCTGCGCGTGAAATTCCGCTAAATCCTGAGGCGGTGTTGAGTCCGGTTGACGGCCGTATCGTGGTGGTTGAGCGCGCACGCGATCCGTATCGTGATGTCGATGCTTTGAAAATCAGTATTTTTATGAACGTGTTCAACGTGCATTCGCAAAAATCGCCTGCCGATTGTACGGTAACGAAAGTGGTCTATAACAAAGGCAAATTCGTGAATGCGGATTTGGACAAAGCCAGCACGGAAAACGAACGTAATGCGGTTTTGGCGACTACGGCTTCAGGTCGTGAAATTACTTTTGTTCAAGTGGCCGGTTTGGTGGCGCGCCGTATTTTATGCTACACCCAAGCAGGTGCGAAACTGTCTCGCGGCGAACGCTATGGCTTTATCCGCTTTGGTTCGCGCGTGGATATGTATCTGCCTGTCGATGCGCAGGCGCAAGTGGCGATTGGCGATAAAGTTACCGGCGTCAGCACTGTATTGGCGCGTTTGCCGCTGACTGCGCCGCAAGCTGAATCTGAGCCTAAAGCCGCAGCTCCACAAGCCACGCCAGTTTCACAAGCGACTCCGGCTTCTCAAGCTGCTCCGGTTGAAACAGTGGCAAGCCAATCTACCGAACAACAGCAAATCGAAGCAGCGGCGGCTAAAATTCAAGCGGCTGTGCAAGATGTATTGAAAGATTAATAGTCAGTTTTAAATGATTGGTTAAAACAAGAAAAAGGTTTTCAGACGGCCGTCTGAAAACCTTTTTTGTTTGCCTGTCCGATTTTAAAACTTCACGTTCACGCCGCCGGTAAAGCTGCGACCCATTTGAGGCGTATCAGAGAGGAAGCTGCTGTGGGCGTAAACGGATTGGTTGAGCAGGTTGTCGGCTTTGACGTACCAATTCCACTCACCATAGCGCGTATTGCGGCGGTAGTTTGCACCAAGGTTGAGCATATGGTGTCCGGGCGTGCGCGTTTCGTAGCGGGCGAGTTTGTTTTGGGCGAACACACGGTAGTAGTCCAAATTGGCATCGATGCGGTCGGTCAGTGCGGCTTTCAGATGGACGCCGAGGCGCGCAGCCGGAACGCGAGGGGCGTTTTGGTTATCCTGTGCGATGAAAGGACGGTTGCCGTAGGCATCTTCCCTGCCGGGTAGGGAAGGCAGGTTTTTCAGACGGCCTCGTACATAGTCGCCGGAAACGCCGATGCGGTAGCGCGGTGTCGGTTTGAAGTAGATTTCGCCTTCCGCGCCGTAGAAGTCGGCGCCGGATTGGTTGTAGCGCACGAGCTTCATTTCGCTGTCGTCTTCGATGGATTTGGGACCGCGTCCGTCGTTTAAGGTTTGGGCGTAAATGTAGTTGCCGAAGCGGTTGCGGTAGAGTGCCAGATTGTATTGCCAGCGGTCGCCTTCGTAGCCCAGTGCGAGTTCGATATTGTTGGAACGCTCTTTGTTGAGGTGTTTGTTGCCGACTTCAAAGGTGTTGGTAGCGACGTGCTTGCCGTGTGCGTACAGCTCTTGCGTTGACGGCAGGCGTTCCTGATGGGATGCGGTCAGGCTGAGTTTGTGTTGGGGCGTGAAATACCAGTTGCCCGAAAGTGCGAACGAACGGGCGGTTTGGCGGTGCGCACCGAGGTCGGGCAGGGGCTGGTTATAGTAGTTTTCCCGATCAATCAATGCTTTGTCGTACTGGATGGAGGCTTTTTGTTTTTCCACGCGTACGCCGCCTTCGAGCGTGAAGTTGTCCCAGTTTGCCTGTTCTACACCGAAAAAGCTGTAATGGCGCACATTGTTGTCAATCAACATCGGTTGTTGGACGGTTTCGGGAATGGCGGAAAGCGCGCTGGATTTTTGTCCCAAATATTGCACGCCCCAGCTGCCTTTCAGACGGCCTATAGGTTGGTGGCGCAACTCGATACGGGCGTTGTGTGTTTTGTTGTTGAAGAAGTTTTCTACTGCATCGCCTGCTTTTTCGTCGTGGTGGTAGTCGTTGCGGTTCAGATGTACGCGCAGGGCTTCAAAACCGGGGAGAGGCAGCTTCCATTCGGCGCGGAGTTCGTAGCGTTTGTTGCGCAGGTCTATCCACGGTTTGCCGTTGTGGGCATGGGCGTGTGCATCATCGTCGTCGTGAAAGCCGCAGCTCAAGCCCGGATTGTCGTAATCGACGTCTTCTTCGGTCAATAGGTGCGGATAAAGCTGCAAATAGCGTTTGTTAATCAAACTTTTCTGCCAGATGATGTCGGCGTGGCAGTCGTCATAGAGATGGCTGTGGGCAGGCAGGCCGTAGCGGTCGCGACGGTCGCTGTACGCTACGCCGAGAAAACCTTTATCCCCAACCCAAGACAGGCCGATGCTGCCTGTTTTTGAATCGGCATGGCTGTCGGTCAGTCGTTTCAGACGGCCTTCTTCTTTTTGATAGCGCGGTACGGCATAATCGCCCGATTTGCGGTACAAGCCTTCGGTATGCAGCACGAAGTTGTTGCCCAGTCCGATATTGATGCCTGCGGATGTTAGTTTTTCCAAATTGCCGCTGCTCAAACGCAATCCAGCTTCGCCCGATACGCCGTTTTCAGGCATTTTTTCGGGGATTTTGCCATCGGCAACATCGACCAAACCGGCTACATTGCCCGAGCTGTACAAGAGCGTAACCGGGCCGCGCAGGATTTCGACCTGTTGCGACAAGGCGCTGTCCACCATCAGGGCATGGTCTGGCGAGAAGTCCGCCATGTCGCCCGTTTCGCCGTGATGGTTCAACACTTTAATCCGTCTGCCCGTCTGCCCGCGAATGACAGGAGCGGATGCGCCGCCGCCGTATTGCGAAGCATGAATGCCCGGTACGCCGTCCAAAGCATCACCCAAGTTGACGGCTTTTTGGCGCAAGGTATCGCCGGAGATGATTTTGTCGGAGGCGGTCGAAGCGTGCAGCAGCCCCGACGTTGCGCGCGGACGGCTTTTGCCGACGACGGTAACCTCGTCCAAGTCAACCGACTGCTCGGTTTCATGCGCTTGGGAGAGGATGGGGGTGCTGATTAAAAGAATAGATAAAACAATGGGCTTGAGTGTGGTTTGTGTCATTTTAGTTTCTCATCATATTTCGAAAGGCTGTTATTATATAACATTGCGTCATTTATATGATAAGATTTTTGAGAAAAAAGGCCGTCTGAAAACGAAGCGTGGTTTTCAGACGGCCTTTGTCTTGTATGCAGGTTTAAATGAAAATGGAACAATCTTTCTGCTGCCTGGTTTTATTAAGACAGAAAATCACGGCAGATTATTTGCTTTCATTGAAAGCATTACTTGGTTTCGGCGGCTTTAGCACCTGCGGTTTCTGCAATCAAATCCAAGAATACCAACGGTTTTTTGCCGATATTTTTCAACGCATGGGACTGGCCGGGGCGGGCGATGGTAATGTCGCCGGCGCCGACTTCGGTTTGTTTGCCTTCGCTGTCGGTAAACAGACCTTTGCCGGATACGATGATGTAAACATCTTCATTGCCGGTGTGTTTGTGCTGACCGATGGAAGCGCCCGGCGGTAATGTGAGCCAGCCGATTTCTTTGAATGCGTCTTGGTCGGCGGTTTGATGGCGCGTGAAGGCAAAGCTGCCGAGCAACGGGCCTTGGCCTCCGGCTGCGTTTTCGCGGTTCCATTCTGCCAAGTCGGCTTTTTTGTACACTTGGATGCTGCGGTCGGTGGAGGTGGTTTGTTCGGCGGCTTGAGCGTTTAGAGATGTGCCGAGCAGAAGGGCGACAGATAATGCGGCAAATAGTGGTTTCATGGCGGTTCTCCGTTTGTCAGGTTGAGTCAGATAATGCGGATTCCGTTTTCAGACGGCCTGCGGGGTTGAAACGATTAACCCCGCAGGCTTCCCCCAAGATTTATTTCACGTTGCGCAGATAGTTCAACAATAATGGAACAGGGCGGCCGGTCGCGCCTTTTTCACCGCCGGATTTCCATGCGGTACCTGCGATGTCGAGGTGTGCCCACGGGTAGTCTTCGGTGAAATAAGACAGGAAGGTGGCGGCGGTAATCGTGCCTGCGCCGGGCGTGCCGATGTTGGGAATGTCGGCGAAGTTGGACTTGAGTTGGTCTTTGTAGGTCTCAAAGAGCGGCAGTTGCCATGCTTTGTCGTCCACGTTGCGGGAAGCGGCCAGCAGGCTGTCGACCAAATCTTGATTGTTGCCCATCACGCCGCTGACGTCATGACCCAAGGCGATGATGCACGCGCCGGTCAGAGTGGCAACGTCGATGACGGCTTTAGGTTTGAATTGCTCGGCGTAAGTGAGTGCGTCGCACAAAATCAGACGGCCTTCGGCATCGGTGTTCAACACTTCGATGGTCAAGCCTTTCATGCTTTTCACGACGTCGCCCGGTTTGTTGGCTGCGCCGGAAGGCATGTTTTCACAAGTGGCGACGATGGCAATCAGGTTGATCGGCAGTTGCAGTTTGACGGCGGCGCAGAAGGTACTGATGACGGTTGCCGCGCCACACATGTCGAACTTCATTTCGTCCATGTTCAGGCCGGGTTTGAGGGAGATGCCGCCGGTGTCGAAGGTAATGCCTTTGCCGACCAATACCACAGGCGCGGCTTCTTTGTCGGCCGCACCGAAATAGCTCAGTTCGACCAAATATGGATCCTCAACGCTGCCTTTGGCGACAGACCAGAACGAACCCATATTTTCTTTGATGTAGTCTTTTTCAATGATTTTGGCGTGTGCGCCCAGTTTTTCAGCTTCGGCTTTGGCGGTACGCGCGAGGAATTCAGGCGTGCATTCGTTCGGTGCCGCATTGCCCAAGTCACGGCAGAGGCTTTGTCCGTAAACTTGCGCTTCGGCGACGCGCAGGGCTTCTTTGACGGCGGCTTCGTGTGCAGTGTAAAACACGGCTTCTGCAAATTTGGCCGGTTTGGCTTCTTTTTTATAGCGGTCGAAACGGTAGGCGGCGTTGCCGAACGCGATGGCGAAGGCTTCGGCAACAGCTGCTGCTTGCGCTTCTTCAAAGGCATGAACGTCCACATTGACCGTTTCTTGGTTTTGCGCCCATTTGGCGGCTTCGGCGGCGGCTTTGTTCAGCGCGGCGCGGTCGGTTTTTTGGAGGCGGGCGACGGCAATGGCTTGCAAACCGTTGTCCGTCGGGATTTTGGCGTCGGCGAAATTTTGACCTTCTTCAAGGGAAGCGAAGAGGGCGAGGGCAGTCGGGTTGCTCAGTTGCGATGCTTCGGCGCAGACAAATAATTGCGCACCTGCCTGTTGAGCCTGCAAAGTTTCGGCTTTTGTGCTAAATTTCACGTTTATTCTCCTGATTGGAACGGTTGTCGGTTATTCAGACGGCCTGTTGACCAACCGTCCGAACAGATGAAAATCATTGTACTCCATTTGTGTCATGCCGTCTGAAGCCTTATGAATAAATATGGGTTTCCCATAAACCGTAGACCACGCTCAATCTTATGATTTACCAAAGAAACTTTATTAAAGAACTTTCCTTTACCGCCGTCGGCATCTTTGTCGTCCTCTTGGCGGTATTGGTGTCCACGCAGGCGATCAACCTGCTTGGCCGCGCAGCCGACGGGCGTGTCGCCATCGATGCCGTGCTGGCCTTGGTCGGCTTCTGGGTCATCGGCATGACGCCGCTTTTGCTGGTGTTGACCGCATTTATCAGCACGCTGACCGTATTGACCCGCTACTGGCGCGACAGCGAGATGTCGGTTTGGCTTTCCTGCGGATTGGCATTGAAACAATGGATACGCCCGGTCATGCAGTTTGCCGTGCCGTTTGCTATTTTGATTGCCGTCATGCAGCTTTGGGTGATGCCGTGGGCAGAGTTGCGCAGCCGCGAATATGCCGAAATTTTGAAGCAGAAACAGGAATTATCTTTGGTGGAAGCCGGCGAGTTCAATAACTTGGGCAAGCGCAACGGCAGGGTTTATTTTGTCGAAACCTTCGATACCGAATCCGGCATCATGAAAAACCTCTTCCTGCGTGAGCAGGACAAAAACGGCAACGACAACATCGTTTTTGCCAAAGAGGGCAATTTTTCGCTGACCGACAACAAACGCACGCTTGAATTGCGCGACGGCTACCGTTACAGCGGTACGCCCGGCAAAGCCGATTACAACCGCGTTTCTTTCCAACACCTCAGCCTGATTGTCAGCACCACGCCCAAACTCATCGACCCTGTTTCACACCGCCGTACCATTCCGACCGCACAACTGATTGGCAGCAGCAATCCCCAACACCAAGCGGAATTGATGTGGCGCATTTCGCTGACCGTCAGCGTTTTGTTGCTCTGCCTGCTTGCCGTGCCGCTTTCCTATTTCAATCCGCGCAGCGGCCATACCTACAATATCCTGATTGCCATCGGTTTGTTTTTGGTTTACCAAAACGGGCTGACCTTCCTGCGCAATGCTGTGGAAGACGGCAAAATCCATTTCTGGCTCGGACTGCTGCCTATGCACATCATCATGTTCGTGATTGCCGTCGTCCTGCTGCGCGTGCGCAGTATGCCTAGCCAACCCTTCTGGCAGGCGGTTGGCAAAAGTCTGACATTGAAAGGCGGAAAATGAACCTGATTTCACGTTACATCATCCGTCAAATGGCGGTTATGGCAGTTTACGCCCTCCTTGCCTTCCTCGCTTTGTACAGCTTTTTTGAAATCATCAACGAAGTCGGCGATCTTGGAAAAGGCAGCTATAACGGCGCAAAATTGGGGCAGTATGTTTTAATGCAGATGCCTGCGCGCGCATATGAACTGATGCCGCTTGCCGTTTTGATCGGCGGCCTGATTTCCCTCAGCCAGCTGGCTTCCGGCAGCGAACTGACCGTCATCAAAGCCAGCGGCATGAGCACCAAAAAGCTGCTGTTGATTCTGTCGCAGTTCGGTTTGATTTTCGCCATTGCCACCGTCGCGCTCGGCGAATGGGTTGCCCCCACGCTGAGCCAAAAAGCCGAAAACATTAAGGCCGCCGCCATCAACGGCAAAATCAGTACCGGCAATACCGGCCTTTGGCTGAAAGAAAAAAACAGCATTATCAACGTGCGCGAAATGTTGCCCGACCATACCCTGCTGGGCATTAAAATTTGGCAGCGCAACGATAAAAACGAACTGACCCAAGCGGCAGAAGCAGAATCCGCCGTTTTGAATCCTGACGGTAGCTGGCAGCTGAAAAACATCCGCCGCAGCATATTGGGCGAAGATAAAGTCGAGGTTTCCACTGCCGCCGAAGAAAACTGGCCGATTTCCGTCAAGCGCAACCTGATGGACGTATTGCTCGTCAAGCCCGACCAAATGTCTGTCGGCGAATTGACCACCTACATCGACCATCTGGAAAAAAACAACCAAAATACCCAAGTCTATGCCATCGCATGGTGGCGCAAGCTGGTGTATCCCGTTGCCGCATGGGTGATGGCGCTTGTTGCCTTCGCCTTTACGCCGCAAACCACGCGCCACGGCAATATGGGCTTGAAACTCTTCGGCGGTATCTGCCTCGGTTTGCTGTTCCACTTTGCCGGACGGCTCTTCGGCTTTACCAGCCAGTTGTACGGCGTGCCGCCGTTTTTGGCAGGCGCATTGCCGACGGTTTTGTTTGCACTGTTGGCGGTGTATCTGATACGCCGTCAGGAAAAAAGATAAGGCAAAATAAACTTCAGGCCGTCTGAAAGGCAATCTTCAGACGGCCTGAGTATTTTGTGTGCAAAAAACAAAATGCTAAAGTAAAATAATACCTTTCCAAACCAATGCGGCTATTGAAAATGTCCCAAACCATCTGCTTGAATATGATTGTCAAAAATGAAGCGGCAATTATCGAAGAAACACTGGCCAACATCACCGACCACATCAAACTTGACTACTACGTCATCAGCGACACCGGCTCGACCGATGATACTGCCGGCGTGATCCGCCGCTTTTTCAATGCAAAGGGCATCGCGGGCGAGATTCATCATGATGGTTGGCAAAATTTTGCATACAACCGTAATCAGGCTTTGAAACACGCAAAAGACAAAACCGATTACGTGTTGATTTTTGATGCGGACGACCGCTTTGAAGGTAAATTGGAATTGCCCGAGCTGACCGCCGACCGCTACCGCCTTCGCATGAGAAATGCCATGGGCAGCGTGGTTTATTACCGTCCGCTGTTGTTGCGCAATGACGGAACATTCTACTGGCGCGGCGTGTTGCACGAATTTATCGAAACCGACAAACAAGATGCCAGCGAAGCCACGCTTCATGGCGACTATACGGTTCTCAGCGGCCGTTTCGGCGCACGCAGCAATATGGCGAACAAATACCTGCTTGACGCCGTTTCTTTGGAAAAAGCGTTTTACAGTCCTGAAGATGAAGACCTGAAACCGCGTTACGCCTTTTATGCGGCGCGTTCTTATTGGGATTCTGATATGCCCGAGCGTGCGAGCGAATGGTTTAAAAAACGTATCGAGTTGGGCGGTTGGATCGAGGAAGTAACGGTTTCTTACCAACAGCTGGGCGAGTGCTACAAATTAATGGGCAAACGCGATGAAGCCTTGGCGACTTGGTTGGCAGGCTACGATTACAACCCGCACCGTGCCGAGTGTCTCTACCTCGCGCAAACCATGCTGCGTCAGGAAGGAAAATACCGCATTTCCCATGCGATTGGCCTGATGGCGAAACGCATTCCTTTCCCGAACGACGATATTCTTTTTGTCCAAAGCAATGTTTATCAGTTGGACATCGACTATGAATTGTCGGTTACCGCCTATGCGGCCGGCGATTTGCGCCAAGGCTATGAGTCTTGCCGCCACTTGCTCTTGCTTAATGTACGCGAGGCATTGACCACGGTGACCATGCAAAATATGTGGCTCTACCGCGAATACGCGCAAACCGAAACGCGCGAAGTATTGGAGCAGCTGGTGGCCGTAATGCAGCCTTATGCCGCGCAAGGCGGACGTTTGGCAGAAGTGACCGAATATTTTGCCGATATTTTGAAAAACCGTTAATCAGCACTTTGACCCAGCCGTCAGGCCGTCTGAAAGGAAATTTTTTGAGCAAGCGCAATCTGTTTTCCGTCGATAAATCTTTGGAGCAGCCCGAACGAGTCCTCTTGGTCGGCGTGATGTTGACGGCGGACTATTCCGGCGCGAACGAAACGCGCGAACGCGGCTTTCAGACGGCCTTGACCGAAGCGGCAGAATTGGTGAGCGCGGCCGGCGGTGATTTGGTTTCTATCGAAACTTCACGCCGCGACAAACCGCATCCGGCTTTGTTTGTCGGTACGGGCAAGGCGGAAGAGTTGGCGGCAGTGGTCAAGCAGCATGATGTCGGGCTGGTCGTGTTTAACCACGAACTCACGCCGACACAAGAGCGTAATCTGGAAAAAGAGCTTCAATGCCGCGTACTCGACAGAGTGGGTTTGATTTTGGCGATTTTTGCCAAACGCGCCCAATCGCAGGAAGGTAAGTTGCAGGTGGAGTTGGCTCAGTTGAACCATTTGAGCGGACGGCTGATACGCGGTTATGGACACCTGCAAAGTCAGAAGGGCGGTATCGGCTTGAAAGGGCCGGGTGAAACCCAGTTGGAAACCGACCGCCGCTTAATCGGACAAAAAATCACGGCATTGAAAAAACAGCTTGCCGATGTCCGCAAACAACGCGCCACGCGCCGCAAATCGCGCATGAGCGGCCGTCTGAAAACCTTTGCCATTGTCGGCTATACCAATGCCGGAAAATCCAGCCTGTTCAACCGCTTGACCAAAGCGGACGTATTGGCGAAAGACCAGTTGTTCGCTACTTTGGATACTACTGCGCGCCGGCTTTTCCTGTCGCATGAGGCAAGCGTGATTTTGACCGATACCGTCGGCTTCGTCCGCGATTTGCCGCACAAACTGGTGTCGGCGTTTTCCGCCACCTTGGAAGAGACGGCGATGGCGGATGTGCTATTGCACGTCGTTGATGCGTCCAATCCCGATTTTGAACGGCAGATGGACGATGTCAACGAAGTTTTGGAAGAAATCGGCGCGCATGAAATTCCGCAATTGGTGGTGTACAACAAAATTGATTTGCTGCCGTCGGGTATGCGTGAAGCAGGCATTTTGCGCGACAATTCCGGGCATGCCGTCGGCGTGAATGTTTCCGTTGTCGAAAGTTTGGGCTTGGACGGTTTGCGCGAAGCGATGATTGAATTGGCTATACAACCAAATGCTTGATAGTATGGAATGAAACAAGGCCGTCTGAATGTTCAGACGGCCTTACCGTAAAATTTTAAATCCGAGGATTATGCCGACAGAGGGCTTTTCTTTTTGAACACGCTTTCGTAAAGCATCCAAGCGGCGAGGCTCAGGTATACGGTGCTGGACAAAATGCCGATAACGGCAAAAATAGGCATAAGGCGATCAATCATGGTGAGGTTTCCCAATAAGTTAGTTTTATAAGTAAATGTGTGTTTTTTATTTCCGTCTTCGCGGAATGGCTAAAGTATGCTGCTTAAATGGACTGAGGTCAATAAAAAACATATTTGAATTTTTAAAAAAGTTCCATTTTTACATTAAAATAATTGGAAGTTTTTAAAGATAAACGGTATTTATATGTTACCGTTCATCATCTGATAAACGGTCAATACTTTGTTTTCCATATTTTTTACAAAGTCCGACAGTCTGTTAATTCAAAATTGAATGAAAAGAGGCGGAAAAACGCTTTTTGCTAAAATGTAACACCCTGGGACGGTTGTTTCAGGCCGTCTGAAAAATAAATCGAACACGTTATGACATCTTCCACACATCCCCAAAAAAACTGTTTCCATTGCGGGCTTGAAGTCCCGGATCATCTGCATCTGACGGTTCGTTTTGAAGACGAAGAACACGAAACCTGCTGCGCCGGCTGCCAAGCAGTGGCGCAGAGTATTATTGATGCCGGTTTGGGCAATTATTACAAACAGCGTACTGCAGATGCAGAAAAATCTGAATTACCGCCACCGGAAGTGTTGTCGCAATTAAAGCTGTACGATTTGCCCGAAGTACAGGCGGACTTTGTCGAGGTCGGCGCAGGGGATGAACGCGAGGCGGTGTTGATGCTGGGCGGCATTACCTGCGCCGCGTGTGTGTGGCTGATTGAGCAGCAGTTGTTGCGCATGAAGGGCGTAGTGCGCGTGGATTTGAATTACAGCACACACCGCTGCCGCGTGTTGTGGGACAGCGCCCACATCGAATTGTCGGACATTTTGCTGAAAATCCGCCAAACCGGTTATACCGCCGCGCCTTATGATGCGCAAAAAATCGAAGCGCAGGCTCAGAAGGAACGCAAACAGTTTATCGTCAGATTGGCCGTAGCCGGTCTGGGTATGATGCAGACGATGATGTTTGCCCTGCCGACTTATTTTTACGGCGGCGACATCGAGCCGCTTTATTTGGAAATCTTGCATTGGGGCGGCTTTTTGATGGTGTTGCCCGTTGTATTTTACAGCGCGTTGCCGTTTTACCGCGGCGCATGGCGCGACTGGAAAAACCGCCGTGTCGGCATGGATACGCCGATTGCCATTGCCATTGTGATGACCTTTATCGCCGGTATTTACAGCTTGGCCACCAACGCAGGGCAGGGCATGTATTTTGAATCCATCGCCATGCTGTTGTTTTTCCTGTTGGGCGGGCGTTTTATGGAACAGATTGCCCGACGCAAAGCAGGCGATGCGGCGGAGCGGTTGGTCAAACTGGTTCCGGCATTCTGCCACCGTTTGCCGTCTTATCCGGAAAGTGATGACATCGAGGAAGCCGCAGTCGTCCGCCTCAATATCGGCGATACGATTGTTGTGAAGCCCGGCGAAGTCATTCCGGTGGACGGTACGGTTTTATCCGGCGAGAGTGAAGTTAACGAAGCCATGTTGACCGGCGAAAGTCTGCCCATCGTGAAAAGGCCGTCTGAAAAAGTAACCGCCGGCACGCTCAACACCAGTAGCCCTTTAATCATCCGCACCGACCATACCGGCGGCAACACGCGCCTGTCCCATATCGTCAAACTGCTCGACCGTGCGCTGGCGCAAAAACCGCGTGCCGCCGAGTTGGCCGAAAAATACGCGTCCAGTTTTGTGTTTGGCGAACTCTTGCTTGCTATTCCCGTTTTTATCGGCTGGGCTTGGTATGCCGACGCGCACACAGCCTTATGGATTACCGTTGCCCTGCTGGTCATCACCTGCCCCTGTGCCTTGTCGCTTGCCACACCGACCGCGCTGGCTGCTTCTACCGGTGCGCTGGCCAAAGACGGCATTCTCATCAGCGGCAAACAAAGCCTGGAAACGCTTGCCCAAATTGACGATGTCGTGTTCGACAAAACCGGTACGCTGACCAAAGGGCAGCTTTCCGTCAGCCGTATGTTGTCAGCAGGCCGTCTGAACGAAGTCCAAGCCCTTGCCGTTGCCCAAGCATTGGAACAGCAATCCGAACACCCCATCGCCCGTGCCATTTTGAACCATACGCTTTCAGACGGCCCTGTATCCGCGCTTGATGTGAAAGTACAGCAACGGGTCAGCCGTATCGGACATGGCGTCAGCGCGCAAATCGAATTTGATGGCGAAACCCAAGTTTGGGCTTTGGGCAAAGCGGCGTTTGTTTCGGAAATCTCCGGTCATCTGCCCGAAGCCTTTGCCCATATCGACCACACAGGCGGCATTATTTTCTTGGGCAATCAAAGAGGTTTTCAGACGGCCTTTTTATTGGAAGACCAAATCAAAGACAGCGCCGCTGAAATGTTGCAAAACCTGAAACAACACGGCATCCGTCTGCACCTTTTAAGCGGCGACCGTCAAGCCGCCGTAGACCAAGTCGCGAAAGAGCTGGGATTGGATGCCTATCGTGCCGAAGCCACGCCTGAAGACAAGCTGGCTTATGTGGAAAATCTGCAAAAACAAGGGCGTAAAGTCATGATGATCGGCGACGGGATTAACGATGCCCCCGTCCTTGCCCAAGCAGACGTATCGGCAGCCGTGGCAACGAGTGCCGATGTGGCGCGAGATGGTGCGGATGTGGTTTTGCTCAATGATGATTTGAACGTTTTGCCCGTGATGATGGAACAGGCACGCCGCACCCATCAAATTATCCGCCAAAACCTGACTTGGGCTAGCGCATACAATCTGGTTGCCGTTCCGCTGGCCGTGTTTGGTTACGTTACCCCGTGGATCGCCGCGCTCGGCATGAGTTTCAGCTCGCTGCTGGTGTTGGGCAATGCCTTGAGATTGTTGAAAACCAAAAAGGCCATCTGAAAACGGCAAATCCATTGCCTAAACGAAAGAATACGCTATGCCTAAAGCCACTTTTTATACACACGTCGCCCAGCCGGCTGCCTTTGCCTGCCGCCTGATTGCGCGCGTCATACGCGATGGTGGGCAGATTTTGGTGTGGTCGGATTCTGCTGCGGCAGTGCAGCAACTCGACATTGATTTGTGGCAGCAGATTCCCGAAAGCTTTATTCCGCATGAAGTCTGGCTGCCTACCGACCCCATGCCGTCTGAAACGCCGGTATTGCTTGCGTTTGGAAATGCATTGCCGAATATTCCGCAGGATTGCACGGTTTTGAACCTGTCGGCCGATTTCTGGAGCCAAGCCCCGGCCATTCCAAACCGTATCCTTGAAATTGTCGGCAACAGCTTAGAAGATTTGGCCGAAGCCCGAGACCGTTTTCGAGCTTATCGTCAGAGCGGATTTGAGATTGAGCATTTTTCGAGAGAAGGGAAGGATTGAGTGTTGGAGATATTCAAGGCCGTCTGAATATAAACAAAGGGACATTTTGATGATGTCCCTTTCTGCTATTTATTGGAAACAATAGGCTTATTGGGAGTATTTTTTGCCTAAAGCTTCGGCAGCTTTTTGTACTTCTTGATTGGCTGCACGCAGGGTTTCTTGCAATTTTTGAGATTTTTCTTGGAAATCATTGGCAAATTTGAGTGAATCTTTATCTTTGCCGTTGATAGTCAGCTCAGAAGCATGCTTACCTGCATAAATCATCAGGTTGTTGGCAGCACTGCTGACTTGTATAGTTCGGTCTAAAACTGCTTTGATTTCAGGATCTTTGATATCGAGGGCAGCTGCGCTCTGATGGAATTGCTCCAGTGCATCAGTCAATTTTTTCATCTGCTCTAAAGTCTCGGCTTCTTTACCTTGGCTGGCCAGTTGTTGCAATTCTTGTCCCATTTTGCCGATGTTTTGTGCTTCTTCACCGGTGGTGAAATGAATGAATTTTTGTAATTCGGCAAGACCTTCTGGAGATTTTTTATCGGAAATGACGATAGGTTCGGCCAGTTTAGGATCTGCTTCCGGGAATTCGCTCAGGGCTTTTTCGTATTTGTTGGCCGGGCTAGATTCGCTTTGGGCAACTTGTTCTGCCGGTTTGTCGCTGCTGCCTTTATTGCCGGAGTCACCGCAGGCTGTCAGCAGGGAAGCGGTCAAGATCAGCATACCGAATTTGTTTAATACGTTCATATTAGGATTCCTTCTTAAGTTAGGGGAAAATTGGGGGAAATTTGTTTTTATTGATGAGCGTAGATAATTATTTGTGCTTTTGTCCTATTTTATTACAAATTTGTTTATTTTCCTTAAATTAGGTTAAGTGGTATGTTTTTGGAATTAAACGGCGAAGATGGATGGTTGTAAAATATTGAACATATAATGAAATTAACAAGGGTAATAATAAGGCAAGCTGTGCTGTTTTGAATTAAAGTAGATTTTTTTATTAAGATGTTGTTGATTTATGTAATGGAAATAAAAAAGGCCGTCTGAAACAATAAAGTTTCAGACGGCCTTTTGATTGGCTGGAATTAGTTGCCTAAGTCGAATGCTTTATGCAGAACGCGGGTGGCCAGTTCCATGTATTTTTCGTCAATCAGGACGGATACTTTGATTTCGGAAGTTGAAATCATTTGGATGTTGATGCCTTCTTCTGCGAGGGTGCGGAAGATTTTGGCAGCTACGCCGACGTGTGAACGCATGCCCAAGCCGACTGCGGAGACTTTGCATACGGTGTCGTCGCCGTCGATGTAAGCGGCGCCGATGCTGTCTTGGCGTTGTTGCAGCAGTTCGATGGTTTGTTTGTAGTCACCGCGTGGGACGGTGAAGGAGAAGTCGGTTGTGCCTTCGCTGCCGACATTTTGGATGATCATGTCGACTTCGATGTTGGCATCGGCAACAGCGCCGAGGATTTGGTAGGCAACGCCGGGTTTGTCAGGTACGCCGCGTACGTTGATGCGTGCTTGGTTTTTGTCGAATGCGATACCGGTTACGGCTGCTCTTTCCATGTTGTCGTCCTCTTCAAAGGTAATCAGGGTGCCGTTGCCGCCATCTTGCAGGCTGCTGAGTACGCGCAGGCGCACTTTGTATTTTCCGGCGAATTCTACGGAGCGGATTTGTAAAACTTTTGAGCCAAGGCTGGCCAATTCGATCATTTCTTCGAATGTGATCGTGTCCATGCGGCGTGCTTCGGGTACGACGCGCGGGTCGGTGGTGTAAACGCCGTCCACGTCGGTGTAAATTTGGCATTCGTCGGCTTTGAGGGCTGCGGCGATGGCAACGGCAGAGGTGTCCGAACCGCCACGGCCGAGGGTTGAGATATTGCCTTCGCTGCTGATGCCTTGGAAACCGGCTACGATAACGACTTTACCGGCGGCCAAATCGGCACGCATTCTTTCGTCGTCGATGTTTTCGATGCGGGCTTTGGTGTGGGAAGTGTCGGTTTGGAGGGCGACTTGCCAGCCGGTGTAGCTTTTGGCGTCAACGCCGATGTCTTTCAGCGCCATGGCCAGTAGGCCGATGGTCACTTGTTCGCCGGTAGCGAGAACGACGTCGAGTTCGCGCGGATCGGGATGCTCTTGCATTTCGTGCGCCAGTGCGACCAGTCGGTTGGTTTCGCCGCTCATGGCGGATACGACGACTACGATGTCGTGTCCTTCGGCGCGGGCTTTGGCGACACGTTTGGCTACGTTTTTGATGCGTTCTGGCGAGCCTACTGATGTGCCGCCGTATTTATGTACGATTAACGCCATGTTTCGTGCTTTCTTGTGGGGGTTATCGGGCAGCTTGGTTTGCTGGAAAAAGGGTTATTATTACTATTTTTTACATGGAATTCAAGGATGGAACGCGCTTTTTTGAGTAAATACGCATAAAGGGGTTTGGTTAAAAAAGGCCGTCTGAAAGTTTTCAGACGGCCTTGCTGATTATCGGGCTAAAAGGGCGGCCTGCTGGTGTTGGACTAATTCGGCAATGCCTTTATGCGCGAGGGCAATGAGTTTGCCCAATTCTTCGATGCTGAACGGTGCGCCTTCGGCCGTACCTTGGATTTCGATGATTTTGCCGGATGCGGTCATGATGATGTTGACGTCGCTGTCGCAGCCTGAGTCTTCGGGATAGTCCAAGTCCAAAAGCGGTACACCACCCACCACGCCGGCGGAAACGGCGGCAACGGCTTCACGGATGGGGTTTTCGCTGATAAGGCCGTCTGAAAGGAGTTTGTCCACGGCGATTTGCAGGGCAACGTAGGCGCCGGTAATGGAGGCGGTACGCGTGCCGCCGTCGGCTTGGATGACGTCGCAGTCAATCAGGATTTGGCGTTCGCCGAGTTTTTCCATATCGACGACGGCGCGTAGAGAGCGGCCGATCAAGCGTTGGATTTCTTGTGTGCGTCCGGATTGTTTGCCCGCGGCGGCCTCGCGGCGCATACGGGAGGCGGTGGAAGCCGGCAACATACCGTATTCGGCCGTTACCCAGCCTTGTTCTTTACCGCGCAGGAAGGGTGGGACATTTTCGTCGATGGAGGCAGTGCAAATCACTTTGGTATTGCCGCACTCGATAAGGCAGGAGCCGTCGGCGTGGGGGAGAAAATTGGGCGTAATTTTGATGTTGCGCAGGCTGTCGGCGGCGCGGCCGGTGCGGGTGTAGTTACTCATGATGAACCTTTGGGGGGAATAAAAAATAGGTTGCCTTGAATTATAGAGGAATTTGGCACCAAAGGCCGTCTGAAAATCGTCGGTCGGGTGTGTTATAGTGTCCATACTTTCACTCGTATTTGGAAACGGAGTAAAACCATGGCTACAAGACGAACTATTCAAATCCACAGCATGACCGGCTTTGCCAATGCCGCAGGCGAATGCGGCGGCAAGCGGATTAATTTGGAAATCCGCGCGGTCAACCATCGTTATTTGGATGTCCAATTCCGTATGCCGGAAGAGTTGCGCTATTTGGAAGGTGCGTTGCGCGAACAGATTGCCGCGGCTGTGGCTCGCGGTAAACTGGAATGCCGTGTTCAGCTGCAAGATGCGGCTTCTGGCGGTCAGACTTTGGAGGTCAATCAGGACTTGGTCGCACAGCTGGCGAAGTTGAACAAAGAATGGCGCAAGGAACACAATTTCGGCAAGCTGAGCGTGGCCGATGTTTTGCGTTTCCCCGGCGTTTTGGCAGGGCAGGGCGAAGACGCCGAGGCCTTGGCGAAAGGTGTCAAAGATTTATTGACCGGCGCGTTGAAAGAGTTCACGGCTGCCCGCAAACGTGAAGGCAAAAAACTGGGCGAGCACCTGCTGCAACGTCTGGACGGCATGGAAGAGATTGTGGATGCTTTGAACGAACTGTTCCCAAGCCTGCTGCAGGCGCATATGGACAAAGTCAAAGCCCGTTTGGCAGAAGCCGTCGGCAATATCGACAACGACCGCTTGCAACAGGAATTTGCTTTATTCATCCAAAAATCCGATGTGGATGAGGAATTCAGCCGTTTGCGCACCCATATCGCCGAAGTACGCCGCATCGTTACCGAAGGCAAGGGCAGCGTAGGGAAACGTTTGGATTTCCTGATGCAGGAGCTCAACCGCGAGGCCAACACTTTGGGCAGCAAAGCCATCGCTGCCGAATGCACGCAAGCTTCGGTAGAACTGAAAGTCTTAATCGAACAAATGCGCGAACAGGTTCAAAATATCGAATAAATCGATAACGAACAGATAAAACAAGGCCGTCTGAAAACTTTCAGACGGCCT
>NZ_KV821266.1:128486-201498 GCF_001815615.1 Neisseria sp. HMSC075C10 | reverse complement strand
AGGCCGTCTGAAAACTTTCAGACGGCCTTTGTGTTGATATTGGATGGAGTCAGTGTGGTTTGTTTTTAAACATTATTGGATGATGGATTTCCTGTTTCGTTACTGTCATTGCGCATAAGAGTTAACATGTGTTAAATTATGGCAATTATTGTCATAATAAAAACATACAAAGGAGTAAAAACATGAACTTTCTAACCGCAGTCAGTCGGCAAATGACCCGCTTCACCGCCCTGATTATCGTCCTTGCCTCCATCATCGCCTTTATTGAACCTGCCACTTTTTCGTGGGTAAAAGGCGATACGCAAGTCGTTGTACTCGGCATCATCATGCTCGGTATGGGCATGACTTTAGGCAAAGAAGATTATCAAATTCTGGCGCAACGTCCGCTCGATATTTTTATCGGTGCAATCGCCCAATATACGATTATGCCCTTGCTCGCCATCGGCATTGCCAAAGCCTTTGACCTTTCGCCCGGATTGACACTGGGTTTGGTTTTGGTCGGCACCTGCCCGGGCGGCGTTTCGTCCAATATCATGAGTTTTTTGGCTAAAGGCGATGTCGCCTTTTCAGTCGGCATGACCACGGTTTCCACCGTCCTCGCGCCTGTGATGACGCCGCTGTGGATGACTTATTTGGTCGGACAAACCGTCGAAATGGACGGCTGGGGTATGTTCAAATTTATGCTGCTCGTTACCCTGTTGCCTGTCGTTATCGGTTCTGCCGCCAATATCTTGCTACATAAAAAACACTGGTTTGAAGACGTGCGCGCGATTATGCCGGCTGTTGCCGTTGTCGCATTTGCCTGTATTGTCGGCGGCGTTGCTGCCGTTCACGGCCATCGTTTCGCCGAGTCCGCCTTCGTTATGGTACTCGCCATCGCTGCCCACAACATCGGCGGCTACATCCTCGGCTATTACAGTGGCGCGCTGACCGGCATGAATACTGCTAAAAAACGCACCCTTGCCATCGAAGTCGGCGTACAAAATGCCGGACTTGCCACTGGTTTGAGTGCTAAATTCTTCCCCGGTAATGCCGAGTCTGCCGTTGCCGCCGCCGTTGCCTGCGTTTGGCACTCTGTGTCAGGAACAGTTTTGGGTAATTTGTTTGCTTGGTGGGACAAGCGTAAGCAATAAGCCGGTAAACATTGCCAGATAACAAAAGGCCGTCTGAAACACTTCAGACGGCCTTTTGATTGCCTTTTATTATCAATGCGCTTTATGCGTCGTGCTGTACACGATTTTGTCCGTTAAAGCCATGGCAAGGGCGGAAATCAGGAAACAGATGTGGGTAATACATTGCCACATGATTTGTTTTTCCGACAGATTGGCGGCGTTGAGGAAGGTTTGCAGCAGATGGATGGAGGAAATGCTGATGATGGACATCGACAGCTTAACCTTCAAAACCGAAGCATTGACATGGCTAAGCCATTCGGGCTGGTCGGGATGCTCGTCAACTCGGAGGCGGGAAACGAAGGTTTCGTAGCCGCCGACAATGACCATAGTCAGCAGGTTGGCAATCATCACCACATCAATCAGGTTCAATACGGCGATCATGATGGTGTTTTCATCCATGATGCTGAAATTGGATACCAAGTGCCACAAGGATTTGAGGAACTTACAGGCATAAATGACTTGGGCGATAATCAAGCCTATATAAATCGGCAGTTGCAGCCAGCGGCTGGCAAAAATGAAATGCGCGAAGATGCCCATTCGGTCGTGGGCTGTGCGTTTGGTCGGGGTGGAATGTTCCATAAAATGTGTTGTGTGTAGGAAAGATAAGGGGCGGCATTTTAATGGAAAAATTTTTAAGCTGCAATTTGAGCGGTTGAATTTAAAAAGAAAGGCCGTCTGAAAACAGGATATTGTTTCTTGTTTTCAGACGGCCTTGTAGGTTGTCAGGATAGGCAAATACGCGCAAAATCGCTTTGCTTTTCTGAGATGGACATTATGCTTGCAGATTCGTTTTTTTATTATCTGGTATTGGTAGGCTTTGCCGCCGGGCTGATGGATGCAGCTGTTGGCGGCGGAGGGCTGTTGCAGATTCCCGGATTATTCAACCTATTGCCAAACGCTACGCCTGTGGCCTCGGTGATGGGTGTCAATAAATTTGCTTCCTGCTGCGGCACGTTGACTGCGACGGGGCAATATCTGCGCCGAATTCCTGTGCCGTGGAAAATGCTGCTGCCTGCCGCGGCGTTGGCATTTGCCGCTTCATATTTGGGCGCGAAAACGGTGGTGTATTTCCCCGTGCAATACATGAAACCGGCAATGCTGGTCATCATGATTGCCATGTGCCTGTACACTTTTTTGAAAAAAGACTTGGGGCAGACGGTGCGTACTGAAAAGCTGACGCGCCGCGAAACTTTATGGGGCTTATTTTTCGGCGCGTTAATCGGTTTTTACGACGGCGTGTTCGGGCCGGGAACGGGCAGCTTGTTGGCTTTTGTGTTCGTCCGCTTTTACGGCTATGATTTTTTAGCGGCTAACGCCTCGGCAAAAGTCATCAATTCGACCACCAATCTTGCCGCGCTGACGTTTTTTATCCCGCAAGGCCATATTGTGTGGGCATGGGCGATACCGTTGGCGGTAGCGAATTTATGCGGCGGCGTGGTCGGCGCGCGCTTGGCAATACGCGGCGGAACCAAGCTGTTACGTTACGGATTTATGTTGCTGCTGTGCCTGACCATTGGAAAGTTTGCTTGGGATTTATTGGGTTGATATCGAATGAAAAAAAGGCCGTCTGAAAGTTTCAGACGGCTTTTGCGTTTTACAGTTTAACCGAATGCTCGCGTGTTTCGTGGAACACGATATCCGGCCAGCGTTCTTGCGTCAGATTCAGGTTGACGCGGTTAGGCGCGAGGTAGGCGAGGTTGCCGCCTGCGTCTATCGCCAGATTGCCTGCGTTGGCTTTTTCAAATTCCGCCAGTTTTTTCTTGTCTTCGCACGATACCCAGCGCGCCGACCAGATGGATGCGCTGTCGAACACGGCTTCTACGCCGTATTCGTTGGCAAGGCGCGAGGTAACGACTTCAAACTGCAACACGCCGACCGCGCCCAAAATCAAATCTGCACCGCTCATCGGTTTGAAAACCTGCACCGCACCTTCTTCGCCGAGTTGTTGCAAACCTTTTTGCAGTTGTTTGATTTTCAGCGGGTTTTTAATGCGGACGCTGCGGAACAATTCGGGCGCGAAGAAGGGGATGCCGGTGAACGCCAGTTGTTCGCCTTCGGAGAAGCTGTCGCCGATTTGGATGTTGCCGTGGTTCGGGATACCGATGATGTCGCCCGCGTAGGCTTCTTCCACCAGCTCACGGTCGTGGGACATGAAGGTTACCACGCTGGAGGCGGCAATTTCGCGGTTGATACGCAGGTGTTTTATCTTCATACCGCGCTCGAATTTGCCGGAGCAGACGCGCAAGAAGGCGATACGGTCGCGGTGTTTCGGATCCATATTGGCTTGGATTTTGAAGATAAATCCGGAGAACTTAGGTTCGTCAGGCTCAACCATGCGTACGGTCGCATCACGCGGTTTCGGCGCGGGCGCCCATTCAATCAATGAATTTAGGATTTCCTGAATACCGAAGTTGTTAATCGCCGAGCCGAAGAACACGGGCGTGAGTTCGCCGGCGAGGAATTCGTCAAGGTTGAACTCATTGGAAGCGGCCTGCACCAATTCGATTTCGTCGCGCAGCTGCTGGATTTCCAGCGGAAAGCGTTGTTCCAATTCGGGATTGTCGATGCCTTTGATGATGTCGAACTCGTGCGGCAGGCGCTCGCCGCCTGCGTCGAAGAGATAGATTTCATCGTTCAGGATGTGGTACACGCCTTTGAAGTTTTTGCCCATGCCGATTGGCCAGGTGACGGGTGCGCAGCGGATTTGCAGGATGTTTTCCACTTCGTCCAGCAATTCCAAAGAATCGCGTACTTCACGGTCGTATTTGTTCATGAACGTGACAATCGGCGTGTTGCGCAGGCGGCAGACGTTCAAGAGTTTGATGGTTTGCGCTTCCACGCCTTTTGCCGCGTCGATGACCATTAACGCGCTGTCCACGGCGGTCAATACGCGGTAGGTATCTTCGGAGAAGTCTTGGTGTCCCGGCGTGTCTAAGAGGTTGACGGTATGGTCTTTGTAGTCGAACTGCATCACGCTTGATGCCACGGAAATGCCGCGCTGCTTCTCGATGTCCATCCAGTCGGAGGTGGCGAATTTGCCGGTTTTCTTGCCTTTTACCGTACCCGCGCTTTGAATTGCACCTGAAAACAGCAAGAGTTTTTCGGTCAGCGTGGTTTTACCCGCGTCAGGGTGGGAGATGATGGCAAACGTGCGGCGGCGGCGCACTTGGTCGAGGATTTCTTGGGACATGGTTTTCTTTGCAAAAAGTTTCAGGCCGCTTTTTCAGACGGCCTGAAGGGTATGGGTGTTGGAAAACAGGCTAAAATAAGGGCGTGTGCGACACGCCCTGCAATAGATTGAAAGATGCGGAATTGTACAAAAAAATGCTTGATAATTCAATGTTTGTACCAAAACAAAGGCCGTCTGAAAAATTTCAGACGGCCTTGTGCTATGAATCGATGATTAAATATCCATCGGTTTCCATTCCGCGCCTTTTACCGGCGGCAGCCATGATTGCGTACCGCTGGAGGCAAATCCCCACAAGGTGTCGGGGAGGCCGTAATGGTCAGCGCGTGTCGGGTCGAGTTGCGTTTCGATTTCATCTTCGCGGCCTTCACGGATTTGCGTGGCAATGTGCGGATTAATCATCACGGTTTTGCCCAATGCGATAAATTCTGCCCAGCCGGTTTCATAGGCGGCCAAAATTTGGTCGGCGGTAAACAGGTTGCCCACGCCGATAAGCGGCAGTTTGCCGTTGATGCGTTCGTGGATGAACTGCATACGGGTTTGGGCAGTATCGCCGCCGCGACGGATTTTTTTATCAAATTCCCACAAGGAAACGTGCAGATATTGCAGCGGTTTTTGTACCAATGCGTCAATCAGTGCGCCGGTTTCGGTCATGGTTAAGCCGTCTTCGCCCGGTTCTTCGGGGGAGAAGCGGTAGCCGATAATGAAGTCGTCGCGCTGGTGTTTTTCGCGGACGGCAGCTACGGCATCGACAACGGCCAGCGGGAAGCGCATTCTGTTTTCCAAGCTGCCGCCCCATTGGTCGTTGCGGCGGTTGCTTTGGGCAGAGTAAAACTGTTGGATTAAATAGCCGTTCGCACCGTGGATTTCCACGCCGTCAAAACCGGCACGAAGCGCCAAATCGGCGGCTTGCGCATAAGAGGCGATGAGTGCTTCGACTTCTTCTGCGGTCGCTTCGCGTGCGTGTTCGGCTTCGCTGGCGGAAGCGCTGATTTTGTCGAGACCGTCCAAAAGGTCATCAACGGCTTTGGAACCGCCGTGATGAATTTGCAAAATCGCTTTTGCGCCTTGTTGTTGCAGGATTTGTGCGGTTTCTTTCAGGCTGTCGAGGCAGTGTTCGTCTGTGGCTTCAGGTTGGCCGTGAAAGGCTTTGCCGTCTTTTTGAACCAAAGTGGCGGCAGTGATAAACAAGCCCATATCGCCTGCACGGTTGCTGAGGAATGTACGCTCTTGGTCGCTGATCAAACCGTCGGCTTGTGAGCCGAAATGGGTCATGGGGGCGACGACAAGGCGGTTTTTGATGGTTACGCCGTTATTGAGGGTGTATGTTTGAAAGAGTGGGGCGTATTTTGGATTCATGGAGTTTTACTCTTGATAAGTGAATGGTCGGCAGAGAATTGGGCCATTCGGGAATTTATCAAGTAGACAGGCCGTCTGAAAAGTTTCAGACGGCCTGTTTATTCTTTAAGCCTTAGGATTAAAGATTAGGATTGACAATGATTTTTACTGCGGATTCGTTGTTGTGGATCAAGCGCTCGAAGCCTTCGGAAATCAATTCGTCCAGTTTGATGCGCTGGGTGATGAAAGGCTCAAGGTTGATTTTGCCTTCTTCAACTAATTTGATGGTTTCGGCGTGGTCGTTGCAGTAGGCGATGGTGCCGCGCACGTCCAGCTCTTTCATCACGACGCTATGGACGTTGATGGTGGCGGGGTGGCTCCAAATGGATACGATGACGACTTTCGCAGTCGGACGGCATGCTTCGACCATGGTGTCCAGCACTTTGTTGACGCTGGTGCATTCGAATGCGACATCTACGCCTTCGCCGTTGGTCAGTTTTTTCACTTCTTCGACGACATCGACTTCGGACGGGTCGAGGATGTAGTCGGCCACGCCGGCTTCGCGTGCTTTGTCTTTACGTGCTTTGCTCAATTCGGTGATGATGACTTTGATGCCTTTGGCTTTCAATACGGCAGCCAACAGCAAACCGATTGGGCCTGCGCCGCCGACCAATGCCACGTCGCCTTCTTTCGCGCCACTGCGTACATAAGCATGGTGGCCGACAGACAGAGGCTCAATCAAAGCAGCTTGGTCTAATGGAATTTTGTCGGAAATAGGGTGTACCCAACGGCGTTTAACGGCGATTTTTTCAGACAAGCCGCCACCGCAGCCGCCTAAGCCGATGAAGTTCATGTCTTTGGAGAGGTGGTAGTTGCTGCCTTCGCCGGTCGGTACGTCGTCGCGGATGATGTAGGGTTCAACGACAACGTGTTGGCCGACTTTGATGTCGTCCACGCCTTCGCCTACGGCATAAACCACGCCGGAGAACTCGTGACCCATGGTTACAGGGGCTGACTCGCCGGAGATTGGGTGCGGATGGCCGCAAGGCGGAATGAAAATCGGACCTTCCATGAATTCATGCAGGTCGGTACCGCAGATACCGCACCACGCAACATTAATGCCGACCGTACCCGGAGCTACGGTTGGCTCGGGAATGTCTTCGATGCGGATGTCGCCTTTGTTGTAAAAACGTGCTGCTTTCATTGTAACGCTCCTTTTTTTGTGGAGGCCGTCTGAAAAAGACGGTCAATTAGGGAAAGGGAAGCAGTGTGGCGTGTGAAGTATTTTTATTGATATGTTTTATGTTTGTTATTTTACTACTGATAATATGAAAATGGTTTGTCTTCGCTCAAATTAAGGTGTGTAAATTGTAAATGAAGAAAAGGCCGTCTGAAACGGATAATATGTTTTCAGACGGCCTGGGGTCGATAGTTTAAATGCGTTATTGCGTAGGATTGTTACTTTTGCCGCGCTTCAAATGCTTTTGGTAGGCGATGACGTAATCGGCCTTGCTCAAGCCTGCTAATACGCGGATGTGGGCGGCGGCGGATTTGGACATGGATTCCAAGGTATAGCCGCCTTCCAGTACGGAAACGACACGCCCCTGACAGCTTGCCGTTGCTTGGACGATTTTGTGCGTCAGCCAGGCAAAATCGGCTTCATGCAGGTTCAGACGGCCTGTTTCGTCTTGTTTGTGCCCGTCAAAACCAGCTGAAAGCAACACCAACTCGGGGCGGAAAGCTTCCAGCTTGGGCAGCCATTGTTCACGGATGGTCGTACGGAAGATACGGCTGCCTGTGCCCGGTTTGAGGGGCGTATGCAGCATATTTTTGCTGCCGGCGTATTGTTCCGCCTCCGGGAAGGGGAAGATGTCGGTTTCAAACAGGTTGAAAAACATCACGCGCGGATCGTCTCGGAGAATCTCCGCCGTACCGTCGCCGAAGTGGGCGTCGAAATCGATGACGGCGATGCGTTGCAGGCGGTATTGGGCAATGGCGTGCATCACGCCGGCGGCAGTGTTGTTGACGAGGCAGAATCCGCCGGCGCTGTTGCTGTGGGCATGGTGGCCGGGTGGGCGGATGGCGCAAAAAGCATGCCAAGCCTTTTTGTGCATCACCATATCGACTGCTTTAACAACGGCTCCGGCCGCAAAACGGGCGGCTTGGAGGGAGTCGTGGCAGATGACCGTATCGTCGTCGATACGGTGGATTTTACCGGGGAGCGGCTGGGCGGCTTCCAACTCGTGCAGATAGTTGCGCGAGTGGACCAATGCCAGCTGCGCATCTTTGATTTCCGGTGCTTCGGCGGTTTGCAGGCGACGCCAAATGCCTTCTTGTTTTAAGGCGGTTTGAATGGCGCTGATGCGTTTGGGCCTGTCGGGATGGTTGGGTCCCGGCTGGTGCTGCAGAAATATCGGATGGGAAATCCATACGGTGCGGGCATTTTTGCCGAGTAGTCGACGCAGCAGGGTACGCACGCGCCAAATGATTTTTTTAAGCATGGAAAGTATGTATCGAACGAGTCGCACGGACTGCTAAATATGGTTAATAAATACGGAAATGCTTGGAAATTTTTCAGACGGCCTTTAGAATAGCTCAATTTTACAGTCCGACCAACTGCGTTTTGGGCTGTATGCAGTTTTTTTACTTTATCTTAAAACTCAAAAGAACGGATATATTATGAATCAAGCTGTGGCTCAATTTGCCCCTTTACTGCTGATTATGGTGGTGTTTTACTTCCTGATTATGCGTCCTCAACAAAAGAAATTCAAAGCACATCAAGCTATGCTGGCTGCTTTGAAAGTAGGCGATAAAGTCGTTTTGGCTGCAGGTTTCAAAGGCCGCGTGACCAAAGTCGGCGAGCAATTCTACACTGTCGACATCGGCCAAGGTGCGAGAATCGAAGTAGAAGTGGAACGCAACGCGATTGCCGCGAAAGCCGAATAATCCGTTTTTTTGCGAAAAGCCGCCTCATTTTCCGAGTGCGGCTGTTTGCCTTTATAAATAAAGCAAAGGTTTACCATGAACCGTTATCCTTTATGGAAATACCTGCTGATTGCGTTCACGATTGTGGTTGCGGCTGTTTACTCGCTGCCCAACCTTTTCGGTGAAACGCCTGCCGTACAGGTATCGACCAACCGACAAGCCATCGTGATCAACGATCAAACCCAGTCTAAAGTGTCTTCTGCGTTACAAAGCGCAGGTATTCAGACTGATGGTATGTTCATTGTCGATAATTCGCTGAAAGTGCGTTTTAAAGATACTGAAACGCAATTAAAAGCGCGTGATGTCATCGAAAACACTTTGGGCGAAGGCTATATTACCGCGCTCAACCTTTTGGCGGACAGTCCTGAGTGGATGGCGAAAATTAAAGCCAATCCGATGTTCTTGGGTCTGGACTTGCGCGGCGGTGTGCATTTCACCATGCAGGTGGACATGAAAGCCGCGATGCAGAAAACGTTTGAACGTTACGCCGGCGACATCCGCCGCGAATTGCGTCGCGAAAAAATCCGTACCGGTACGGTGCATCAGGCTGAAAATGGTCTGACTGTGCCTCTGCAAGATGCTGCCGATGTACAAAAGGCTTTGCCTCAGTTGCAAAAGATGTTCCCTGAAGCCACTTTGCTTGCAGACGGCAACAATATCGTGCTGACTCTGTCTGAAGAGGCGATCAATAAAGTACGTTCTGATGCGGTAAAACAAAACATCAACACTTTGCACAACCGTGTGAACGAATTGGGTGTGGCAGAACCGGTTATCCAACAATCCGGTCTTGACCGCATTGTTGTACAGCTGCCGGGCGTGCAAGATACTGCCAAAGCCAAAGACATTATCGGTCGTACCGCGACTTTGGAAGTGCGTATGGTGGAAGACGATCCGATTAAACTTCAAGAAGCCTTAAACGGTAATGTACCGACTGGTTATGAGTTACTGTCAAGCGGTGGCGATCATCCGGAAACTATTTTGGTCAACAAACAAGTTGAATTGACCGGCGACAACATCAACGACGCGCAACCTAGCTTTGACCAAATGGGTGCGCCTGCCGTGAGCCTGAGCTTGGACAGCGCAGGTGGCAGCATTTTTGGCGAATTGACTTCGGCCAATGTGGGTAAACGTATGGCTATGGTGTTGATCGACCAAGGTAAATCCGAAGTCGTGACTGCGCCTGTCATCCGCTCCGCCATTACCGGTGGCCGTGTGGAGATTTCCGGCAGCATGACAACTGCCGAAGCCAACGATACTTCATTGTTGCTGCGTGCCGGCTCGCTGGCTGCGCCTATGCAAATTGTCGAAGAACGTACCATCGGCCCGTCTTTGGGTAAAGAAAACATTGAAAAAGGTTTCAATTCCACCTTGTGGGGCTTTGCCGCTGTTGCTGCATTCATGGTGATTTACTATCGCTTGATGGGTTTCTTCTCTACCATTGCCTTGAGTACCAATATCTTGTTTTTGGTGGGTATTTTGTCTGCCATGCAGGCAACGCTGACCTTGCCGGGTATTGCCGCCTTGGCTTTGACCTTGGGTATGGCGATTGACTCCAACGTGTTGATTAATGAACGTATCCGTGAGGAACTGCGTGCCGGTGTCGCACCGCAGCAGGCCATCAACCTCGGTTTCCAACACGCTTGGGCAACCATTGTCGACTCCAACTTGACCTCCCTGATTGCCGGTATCGCTTTGTTGGTATTCGGTTCCGGCCCTGTACGCGGTTTTGCCGTTGTGCACTGTATCGGTATTCTGACCTCGATGTACTCGTCTGTGGTCGTGTTCCGTGCTTTGGTTAACCTGTGGTACGGCCGTCGTCGCAAATTGCAAAATATTTCCATCGGTTCGGTATGGAAGCCGAAAGCTGAAATGGCAGAAGGCAAGGAGTAAAACATGGAATTATTTAAAATCAAACGCGATATTCCGTTTATGAGCTACGGCAAACTGACGACCTTTATTTCGTTGGTTACGTTTATCGCTGCCGTGTTCTTTTTGGTAACCAAAGGCCTGAATTTCTCCGTCGAATTTACCGGCGGTACGGTGATGGAAGTCCAATATCAGCAGGGCGTGGATGTGAATAAAACGCGCGAACGCCTCGATACGCTGAAAATGGGTGATGTACAGGTTCAGGCATTGGGTACGAACAAGCACATCATGATTCGCCTGCCGAACAAAGAAGGCGTAACGTCTGCCCAGCTGTCCAACCAAGTGATGGATTTACTGAAAAAAGACAATCCTGATGTTACCTTGCGCCAAGTCGAATTCATTGGCCCTCAAGTCGGTGAAGAATTGGTTACCAATGGTTTGATGGCATTGGGCTTCGTAGTGGCAGGTATTATTATTTACTTGTCCATGCGTTTTGAGTGGCGTTTTGCAGTGTCCGCGATTATTGCGAATATGCACGATATCGTGATTATTCTCGGCTGTTTTGCCTTCTTCCAATGGGAATTCTCTCTGACTGTCTTGGCAGGTATCTTGGCTGTTTTGGGTTATTCCGTAAACGAATCCGTGGTAGTGTTTGACCGTATTCGTGAAAACTTCCGTAAGCCGCATATGCGCGGCCACACTGTGCCGGAGGTCATCGACAACGCGATTACTGCAACCATGAGCCGTACCATCATTACCCACGGTTCGACCGAGGCAATGGTTGTTTCTATGCTGGTGTTTGGCGGTGCAGCCTTGCACGGTTTCTCTATGGCGCTGACCATCGGTATTGTGTTCGGTATTTACTCTTCCGTATTGGTTGCCAGCCCGCTCTTGCTGATGTTTGGCTTGAGCCGTGAGAACATTTCCAAAGAAGTGAAGAAAAAAGAAGAAGTTGTAGTTTAATCGCTGTAATACTTCAATAAAGGCTGTCTGAAAATTGATTGAATCAGTTTTCAGACAGCCTTTTGTATTTAAATTTCAGAATGTTTTGTTTTAATGAAATAAGAGGGGATAAACGTGAAAGAAAAAGAAAAAATAGGAACAATATAATTTTGTGATGAATCAAGTTTATTGTCTGATATTCCCTTAATTGCTTGTCAGTCCTAATATTTTAAAACATAATACTTTTGCCCCCGATGCTGGAGTTTTACTACAAGTACATGATTTGCAAAAAATCTGTCGGGAGTGCAGACCCTGCCAATCAACCTCAAAAAAGGAAGGCCAAGAATGAAAGTAACCAGTTTCGGCGAAGTGCTGTGGGACGATTTTCCAAACGGAAAGGTATTGGGTGGTGCACCCCTAAATGTTGCTGTCCGTTTGCAGTCTTTGGGTATCGATGCTGCCATCATCAGTCGTCGCGGCGATGATGCCGATGGCGAAGAATTACTACGTCAAATTCAAAGTAAAAACGTCAATACTGATTATTTGCAGGTTTGTCACGAATGTGCGACCAGTTTGGTGAAAGTACACTTGGACAAGTCTGGCAGTGCGTCTTATGAGATTGTTTATCCTTGCGCGTGGGACAGGATTGCGGTTGATGATGCGGCAATCAAACGTGTGGTAGAATCCGATGCTTTCGTTTTTGGCAGCTTGGCAACCCGTGATGAAGTTTCGCGTAAAAGCTTGGCAGTTTTGCTGAAAGAAGCCAAATTCAAAATTTTTGACGTTAATCTGCGCAAGCCTCATTACGATATTGACCGTTTGTTGGAGACCATGAAACAGTCCGATATGGTCAAACTCAATGATGATGAGTTGTATGAATTGGCTGCGGCTTATGGCTCTCCTTATCACAGCATCGAGCAAAATATCTGCTACCTCGTTGAGCTGACCGGCGTCAAAATCCTTTGCGTGACTTTGGGCAGCCATGGCGCGGTTTTGTATAAGGACGGCGAGTTGTACCGTCATTGCGGTTTCCGCGTCAAAGTGGTGGATACCGTCGGCTCCGGCGACAGCTTTCTTGGCGGTTTGACTTACAAACTGTTGAACAATGCGCCTCCTCAAGAAGCCATTGCTTTTGCTTGTGCGCTGGGTGCATTGGTTGCTTCACGTCATGGCGCGACGGCGGATATTTCTTTGGAAGAAGTTGAAGCGTTTATGAATCCTGCTTGATATTTTGACAAGAGACATAAAAAGGCCGTCTGAAAACCATTAAATCAGGTTTTTCAGACGGCCTTAGTATTTTCAGGCTTTACCAATAAGTTGTAAAACATTCTAAGTTGGTATTTTTCGGGCCGCTTCCTTCTTCGGTCGGCGAACCAATCATCATCAGGCCAATGATTTTGTCTTTGTCGGTACACTCAAATGCTTCGCGCAACAATGGGCTGTTGACCCACATGCCCGTAATCCAAACATTGTCGAAGCCTTGAGCAGAAGCAGCCAGTTGTAAAGCATAGGCGGCGCAGCCGGCAGTCAGCATTTGTTCCCATTCAGGTTTGGGTTTTGCCACTTCACGGTTTGGCGTAAATGTAACGCCGATAATCATAGGCGCCATGTTGCCGACGCGTTCGGCCTTTTTCATAGCATCCTCGCCGAAGTTGAGTTCGGTAACGGTCTTGCTCAACAGCTCGCGGAAACGTTGTAAGCCGGCCTCGCTTTGAATCACAGTAAAGCGGTAAGGGCGCATATTGCCGTGATCAGGTACTTGTGTTGCCGCTTGCAGCATTTGTTCCAGTTGCTCGGTATTGGGTGCCGGAGCAGTCAGTTTTTTGGAAGAGCGACGCGTAGTGAGGAGATTTAAGGCATCCATTTTTATTCTTTCTTGTGAATTCGAATGAGAATAATTATATAGCAGAACGATAAATAAATCAGCAAAGGACTAAGGCCGTCTGAATTAAGGTTTCAGACGGCCTTTGAGTTTTACAGGATACCGTTGTTTTGTGTATTTTCAGTCATCAGTGCTTTGCTGATTTCGTCGGCGGTATAGCTCTTACCGTTTCCGAATACAAAGCTGTCGACATTATTGTTGGCAATGTCATGGATGGTCAGGGTGTCGCCTGTATCTTTGATGGTTAAGACCCAATCATCTCCGGTTTTCAACTGTAAATCTTTCAGCGTAATCCCTTCTTTGAAAAGGACTTGGGTATCGCTGCCACCATACGGATTAAAGGTGTCGTTGCCGCTGTTTCTACCAAACATGATAACGGTGTTGTCGGCACCCAGGTCGGTAATGGTATCGTTGCCGTCGGCTGTATCGACGATGTTGATGCCTCTGCCCAAAGTAATGGTTTCATCGCTGCGGTTGCCCCTGTATTCGACAACAGAAGCGTAACGCGACAAATCTAAATCGCTGTTGTCGCTATCGGCATGGATGGTGTGGTTGAAGTTGTTGTATACATCACGGTTGAGTTCATCAACGGGTTGGCCGGTGTATTGGACGATGTTTGTGTTGCCGATCATGTGCGGGATAGACAGTTTGAAGTGGTTGATCAGCTCGCCCGTGCTGTATGAGGTATTGCCGTCAAACTGAAACTCGGAAATTGCACCATAAATACCGCTTTGGTTTTTGATGGTTAAAACATCGTCTGTGCCTTTAATGCGGATATGCCAAGTATCACCATCCAGCAGGGGATTGGTCACAAATTGAGAGCTGTCAGGCATGTTGATAATACTGGTTTTGTCGTAACCTTTTTCAATGGTAATTTCGAGGTCGTCAAGGGTAATGCCGCCGGTAAATTTCACGACGTTGGCGTTGAGTCTGTGTAGGCTTGCTTTGCTATCAAAACCGAAGTTGAAGTCAAAAATGGTGTCGTGACCGTAACCTTTTCCGAAAACATAGGTATCGTTGTGTTCGCCGCCTTCCATGTAATCATTGCCTGCGCCGCCGTCAAGCAGGTCGGCACCTACATGGGCATAGAGTTTGTCGTTACCGTTGCCGCCGTAGAGTTTATCGTCGGAAGCAGGTTCGTTGCCGTAATAGGTTGCACTGTGTTCGCGCAAGATGTCATCGCCGTCGTGGCCATAGAGGGTGTCATGGCCGTCATTGCCGCCGTCGATTTCATTGTTGCCTGCATTGCCATGCAAGGTATCGTCGACGTTTGTGCCGACAAATTTAATGGTTTCGGCTTTCACTGGTTGGAAGGCTTGTTGGAACTGTGCGGCAGTGTAGGTTTGGTCGTTAAACTGGAAGCGGTCGATGGAAATGCTGCCATCCGCACCGATTTGGTTTTGAATCAGGGCAGAACCTTGTTCGGAAGTAATTTCCCAGCTTTGGCTGCCATCATCGTTATGAATGGTCTTCAGGTTGAGCTTGGCATTGTTCAGGCCGTCTGAAAACTTGAGGGTATTGATGCCTTGGTTGTCGATAATGGTATCGTTGTCGCCGTAGATATAGGTATCGTTTCCGGCTCCGCCTTTCAGAATGTCTTTACCGTTGCCGCCCACCAAAATGTCGTCGCCTGTATCACCGTTGATGACATCGTTGCCGTTGCCGCCATCCAGATAATCATTGCCCTCGCCGCCGTTGAGGTTGTCGTTGCCACCCATGCCGTAAACAGTATCATCACCGCGTCCGCTGTTGAGGCGGTTGCGGCCTTCGTTACCGGTCAGGATGTTATTGCTGTTGTTGCCGGCGGCAAAAATATTGGCCGAGCCGGTCAAGGTAACATTTTCGACGTGGGTAGCGGCAGTATGGGAAATGCTGCTGAATACGGTGTCTTCGCCGCCGCCAGCCTGTTCAATCACCACGTCTTTTACATCATCAACGTAGTAAGTGTCATTGCCGTCACCACCTTCCATAATGTCGGCATCGGCTTTGCCGTCGATAATATCATCGCCGGATGTGCCGATCAGGTAGTCATTGCCGTCGCTGCCATCGATGGTCTGACCGCTTTCGGTATGCTCAGTCAGGGAAATATCGAAATATTTGGCAAAGTTGTTTACATCCAGTTTTTGTGTGCCAATGATGAAGTGGGAGACTGCCGGTGTTGTACCGTTTTGAGTGTATTGGTTTTTGATGGTTAAAACGGCATTGCTGTTTTTTACGGCAATCACCCAGTCTTTACCATCGGTTTCGTTGTTTTGGACTTCAACGGTTAAATCGTTAAGGCTCAGATCAGTATGAAAGCGGATGCTGTTGTGGCCTTGATTGTCGATGATGGTGTCTTGCTCGCTTTTGTCAGAGAAGAGGTAGGTATCGTCGCCTTCGCCACCTTCAAGCACATCGTTGCCTGCTTCGCCGTTGAGGATGTCATTGCCTGTTTCGCCGAAAAGAAGGTCGTTGCCTTCGCCCCCATTGATAACATCGTTGCCGCCACCGCCGTAAACGATGTCGTCACCGCGCCCGCTGTTGAGGCGGTTGCGGCCTTCATTGCCGATGAGGATGTTGTTGCTGTTGTTGCCAGCACCGAAAATGTTGGCTGTACCGGTCAAAACAAGGTTTTTAACGTGGTTTGGAAGGGTATAGCTGACGTTGCTGCAAACCGTATCATCGCCGCCATTTGGGTTTTCAATGATTGTATCGTCACTGAGGGTTACATAATAAACGTCATCTTCCGACGTGCCTGTCGTTACTTGTTCAAGGAAGGAAGGTTGTAATTGCTCTAAATGTCGTAATTCAAATTGCGCATTGGGGGTGCGCATTGCTTTTTCGATTGTCATGATATTTTCTTTAGATATTGATGAGAGTAACAAGGAAGTAAACGTATCCGGCATATGGCCGGTATTGCTTAATTTGTATTGTGTTTAGGCTGTATATACTAGTGCTGAAATTTGATAAAAACAACAGAAACGTTAAGATATGACAATATATAGAGAGCTTTATCAGGCTCTGTCTGCCGTCTATTCCTTTGCTAAATGGCTTTGCCTTGTATGTCTGTTTTGTTTCTTATATACCACACATCAATTTTCATAGTTTCAAACTATGAATGGTTGTAAAAAGGCCGTCTGAAAAAAGAAGCAGGTTTCGCATTGCAAAACCTGCTTCTGATTTTTCAGACGGCCTGTCTGATTACAGAGTACGGGCAACTTCGACGATGTCGAAACATTCGAGTTGGTCGCCTTCCATAATCTCGTTGTAGCCTTTGAGCATCAGACCACATTCGAAGCCCATGCGGACTTCTTTGACGTCGTCTTTGTAGCGTTTCAAAGAAGACAGCTCGCCGGTATGGATAACCACGTTGTTGCGGATGAGGCGGACATGGGAATCGCGTTTGACCACACCGTCGGTAACCATACAGCCTGCAATGTTGCCGACTTTGGAAACGGAGATAACCTGACGGATTTCGACCGTACCGGTGACTTGCTCTTTCTCTTCCGGAGAGAGCATACCGCTCATGGCGGCTTTCACGTCGTCGATGGCATCGTAAATGATGTTGTAGTAACGGATTTCCACGTTTTCATTCTCAGCCAGTTTACGGGCGGAAGCATCTGCACGGACGTTAAAGCCGATGATGAATGCGCCGGAAGCGATGGCCAAGTTGACATCAGATTCGGTAATGCCGCCAACGCCGCTGTGCAACACGTTCACTTTCACTTCGTCTGTGGACAGTTTTTTCAGGCTGCCCGCCAAAGCTTCGTAAGAACCTTGTACGTCTGCTTTGATGATGACAGACAAGGATTGGGCTTGGTTTTCGCCCATGTTGTTGAACATGTTTTCCAGTTTTGCGGCCTGTTGTTTGGCCAAGCGCACGTCGCGGTATTTGCCTTGACGGAAGAGGGCGATTTCGCGCGCTTTTTTCTCGTCGGCCAATACCATTGCATCTTCGCCTGCGTTCGGAACGTCGGACAAACCGAGGATTTCGACAGGGATAGACGGGCCGGCTTCATTAATGGCTTTGCCGTTTTCGTCAACCATCGCACGGATTTTACCGAATGCAGTACCGGCCAGCAGCATATCGCCTTTTTTCAGCGTACCGCTTTGAACCAGCAATGTGGCAACTGCGCCGCGGCCTTTGTCCAAACGTGCCTCAACGATGATACCTTTGGCAGGTGCATCGACTTGGGCAGTCAGTTCCAAAACTTCAGCTTCGAGCAAGACGGCTTCGAGCAATGCATCGATGTTCAGGCCTTTTTTAGCAGAAACGTCGATGAACTGTACATCGCCGCCCCATTCGTCAGGCACGACTTCGTGCGCAGTCAGCTCTTGGCGGATACGCTCAGGGTTGGCGGCTTCTTTATCGATTTTGTTGACGGCAACCACAATTGGTACGCCGGCGGCTTTAGCGTGGGCAATGGCTTCGATGGTTTGCGGCATCACGCCGTCGTCGGCTGCAACCACAAGAATCACGATATCGGTTGCTTTCGCACCGCGCGCACGCATGGCGGTAAACGCTTCGTGACCCGGAGTATCCAAGAAGGTAATCACGCCGCGAGGGGTTTCAACGTGGTATGCACCGATGTGTTGGGTAATGCCACCCGCTTCGCCTTGTACCACTTTGGCGCGGCGGATGTAGTCCAGCAGGGAAGTTTTACCGTGGTCAACGTGACCCATCACGGTAACAACCGGAGGACGCGGCAATGCTTCGGCTTCTACTGCTTCAACGCCTTCATCCAAGAATGCTTCAGGGTCGTCGGCTGCGGCAGGTTTGCCGATGTGGCCGAGTTCTTCCACCACAATCAGGGCAGTGTCTTGGTCGATAGATTGGTTGATGGTTACCATCATGCCCATTTTCATCAGGGCTTTAACCACTTCGACGCCTTTAACGGCCATTTTGTGTGCCAAGTCGGCAACGGTAATGGTTTCAGGCACCAAAACTTCGTGTACGACAGGTTCGGTCGGCGCTTGGAAGGCGTGTTGGTTCGGCTCTAGTTTGAGTTTCTTGCCTTTTTTACCGCCGCGTACGCGCTCGTCGTCGCCGTTGCGTGCATTGCGGTCACGTCCGCCTTTACCGCCTTTACCTTTGGCGTTACGGCCTTGAGTGTCTTCATCACGCTCACGACGGTCTTCTTTTTTACCGCGCGCGTTGTGTTCGGATTTGCCTTCGCCGGATGCTGCTTTGGCTTTCTCGGCAGGTTTATTACGTTCGCCTGATTTGGCTTCTTTAGTAGGTTTTGAGTCTTTCTCGGCCTGTTGTTTTATGGCTTCACGGCGTGCTTGACGCTCTTGTTTTTCTTTTAACAAGGCTTCTTGATGCGCACGCAGGGCGGCAGCACGACGGGCTTCTTCATCGCGTTGAGCCTGTTCTTCCACGCTGACGACAGGTTGCGGTACGGCAGGAGCAGCAGGTTTGGCTACCTTTTTCGCTTCTTTGCCTTTGCCGCCTTTGTCTTGTTTGGCTTTGGCAGGTTTTTTGGCTTCAGCTGGTTTTTCACCTTCAACGGATTTTTCAGACGGCTTGTTGTCTGCTTTAGCCTCAACTTTTGCTTCGGTCTTGGCTTCTACGGCTTCAACCGGTTTGGCTTCTTCTTTTTTGGCTTCGGCAGGTTTGCCTTCCGCTTTTGGTGCGGCTTTGGCTGCTTTCAGTCTGGCTGCTTCAGCCTCTGCTTTGGCGCGGGCTTCGGCCTTTGCGGCAGCTTCTGCTTCAGCTTTGGCTTTTTCTTCGGCAGCTTGAGCGGCTGCTTTTTCTGCTTCGGCTCTTTGGTTTTCTGCTGCTACTTTGGCTTTGGCTTCTGCTGCCAATTCTTCGGAAGAAGGAATGGTAACGGCACGGCTGCGGCGGCGTGTTTCCACTTTTACGCCGTCAACGGTGCTGACTTCGGTTTTTTTGCGGCGGATGCTGATGGTGCCGCTGTTGCTGCCGTTTTTCTTTTGCAGGTAAGCAGTCAACAGTTGTTTGTCGTCAGTGGTTATGCTGTCATTGCCGCTGTTTTTGTTGACCCCGGCTTCTTTCAATTGTTTAAGCAAATCATCGACGGGGCGGTTTAGTTCGGCGGCAAATTGCGCTACGGTTGTATTACTCATTCATTACCCCCTTAGTTATTTTCTTCAGTAAACCAGTGTTCGCGTGCAGCCAAAATCACTTTTTTGGCTTCTTCTTCGTCAATACCGGTAATTTCGACCAATTCGTCAACAGACAACTCGGCCAGATCATCGCGTTGGGTAACGCCGGCTTCGGCCAGTTTGCGCAACATATCGGAATCTACGCCGTCCAGATTGCGCATGTCTTCAGACACTTCACCCAGTTTTTCTTCTGCGGCGATGGTAATGGTCAGGATCGCGTCGCGTGCGCGGTTGCGCAGGGTTTCAACGATTTCTTCGTCAAAGCCGTCAATCGAGAGCAATTCTGCCGCTGGAACGTAAGCAACTTCTTCCAATGTGGCAAAGCCTTCTTCCACCAAGATATCGGCGGTTTCGTCGTCGATGTTCAAGTGGGTGGTGAAGAGGTTGCGGATAACGGCATCTTCGGCGGCATTGCGCTCGTCGGCTTCTTCAACGGTCATGATGTTCAGCTGCCAGCCTGTCAGGATGGAAGCCAGGCGGACGTTTTGACCGCCGCGGCCGATAGCCAGTGCCAGTTGGTTTTCGTCAACGATCACGTCAACCGCGTGTTTGTCTTCATCAATCACGATACGGCTCACTTCGGCAGGAGACAGCGCATTCATCACGAATTGGGCAGGCTCAGGAGACCACAATACGATGTCGATGCGTTCGCCGGACAATTCGTTGCTCACGGCGTTAACACGGGAACCGCGCACGCCGATACAAGTACCCTGCGGGTCGATGCGTTGGTCGTTGGCTTTAACGGCAACTTTGGCGCGTTGACCTGGGTCGCGTGCTACTTCGCGGATTTCCAACAGGCCGTCTGCAATTTCAGGCACTTCGTTGGCGTAGAGTTTGGCCAAGAAGTCGCCGCTGGTACGGCTCAAAATAACTTGTTTGCGGCCGGTATTGCCGATTTCGTCCACGCGCAGGAAGAGGGCGCGGATGCGGTCGCCGCTGCGGAAGTTTTCACGCGGAATCATTTCTTCGCGCGGAATCAGGGCGTCAAGTTTGCCCGCGACGACTTCAACGATGATGCCGTGGCGCTCGACACGTTTTACTGTACCGGAAACGATGTCTTCTTTAGAGGCGAGGAACTCGTTCAGGTTTTGCTCGCGCTCCGCATCACGGATGCGTTGCAGGATGATTTGTTTGGCAGTTTGCGCGGCTTGGCGGCCGAAGCCTTCGTTTGGCAGCTGCTCTTCGTAGTATTCGCCGATTTGGATGGTTGTGCCGGGAATTTCTTCTTGGATTTCCTCGATGGTTTTTTCTACGTCGGGGTAGGTGTAGTCTTCATCGGCAACAATCAGCCAGCGGCGGAAGGTTTGGTATTCGCCGGTATCGCGGTCGATTTCGACGCGCACGTCCATGTGCTCGCGGTCGGCTTTTTTCTTGGCAGCAGTAGAGAGAGCGAATTCAAGGGCTTTGAATACGACTTCCGTTTCAACGTTTTTTTCACTTGCCAGCGCTTCGGCCAGCTGTAACATTTCGCGACTCATTTTCTAGAATCTCCAAGTAATCGGTTTTTAAAATTTAAATTCGGGGCGCAAACGGGCTTTATCGATGTTGCTCAATTCGATTTGGGCAGTTTTGCCGTCGAAAGAGACGGTAACGATGTCGTTTTCGCAAGATTCGATGCGGCCGATGAAGTTTTTCTGACCATCAATCGGCAGGCGTGTTTTGATTTTGGCGTTCTGGCCGGCAAAGCGTACGAAGTCGGCGGCTTTTTTCAGCGGACGGTCAAGGCCAGGGCTGGAGATTTCCAAACGTTTGTAGTCGATGTCTTCAACCATAAACACGCGGCTCAGATGGTTGCTGACAGTGGCGCAGTCTTCGACGGTGATGCCGCCTTCTTTATCGATGAAAACGCGCAAATCGCCTTGTGCGGTCAGTTCGAAATCGACCAGCTCGTAGCCCAAGCCGGGCAGGGTTTTATCAAGAATGCTTTGAATATCCATGCTTCTCCAGAAGTACATAAACAAAAAAATGGCCGCGCGGCCATTTTTCGTGTGATTTGAAAAATTGGCCTATTATAACTGTTTTCAAGATAAAAGAAAAGTGTTGATTTGGCGTGGATTTTTTGAAGTGATTGCTTAAATGTAAAGGATAGGGTTGAGGCCGTCTGAAAAGGAAATTGTTGACAAGTTTTGATGTAGTGTTTTTGAAATTTTTTTTGAAAAACAAATAATTGGTATTTCTTTATTTTCAGGCGGCCTTGTATTTCCGGATTTTTCGTGCTTGCACAATGTGCAAGGCGGTTCTACAATTTCTTTATACCCACCGAATAAGAAAGAAGGCTGCAATGTCCGCACACCCGATTTACAATTTTTCCGCAGGTCCTGCCGTATTGCCGGAAGCGGTATTGCGTACCGCGCAACAGGAAATGCTCGACTACAACGGTACGGGATTCCCCGTGATGGCGATGAGCCACCGTTCGGATATGTTTTTGAGTATTCTGCATCATGCCGAACAAGACTTGCGCCAGCTTTTGAATATTCCGTCCAACTATAAAATCCTGTTTTTACAGGGCGGTGCGACCACGCAATTCAATATGGCGGCCATGAATTTGGCGTACGGTTTTGCGACTGCTGACGCGGTGGTAACGGGCAACTGGAGCCGTATTGCCTATGAGCAGATGAGCCGTTTGAGTAATGCCGAAATCCGTTTGGCCGCGCATGGCGGCGAACAATATGCCTATAAAAACCTGCCTGCGGTTGAGGATTGGGATGTCAACCCGAATTCTGCGTTTGTTCATTTTGCGATTAATGAAACCGTAAACGGCTTGCAGTATCAAAACGTCCCCAAACTTTCAGACGGCCTGCCGCCGCTGGTGTGCGATATGTCGAGCGAGATTTTGTCGCGTGAGTTTAATGTATCCGATTACGGCTTGATTTATGCAGGCGCACAAAAAAATATCGGCCCTGCCGGTGCGACCGTGGTCATTATCCGCGAGGATTTGCTGGAGCGTTGTCCAAACGATATTCCCGATGTGTTCAACTACCGTTCGCATATCAACCGCGACGGTATGTACAACACGCCTTCCACTTATGCGATTTATATGTCGGGCTTGGTGTTCCGCTGGCTGCAAACGCAGGGCGGTGTGAAAAAAATTGAAGCGGTCAATCGAATAAAGGCGCAAACCTTGTATGAGACGATAGATGGCAGCGGCGGTTTTTACATCAACGATATTCATCCTGATGCGCGCTCCAAGATGAATGTGGTCTTCAAAACCGCAAGCGAAGACTTGGACCGCCGCTTTGTGTTGGAAGCCGAGTTGCAGGGCTTGTGCCTGCTCAAGGGTTATAAAACCGTCGGTGGTATGCGTGCCAGCATTTACAATGCGATGCCGCTTGAAGGTGTGAACGCGTTGGCCGACTTTATGAAAGATTTCCAACGACGTTATGGTTAAGACTTAAGATAAAAAGGCCGTCTGAAACTGGGTTTCAGACGGCCTTTTGATTTGAACAAGCCTTATTCGGTGACTTCTTCAGTAATGCTGTCGCGGTAGATGGTGCTGTCGTAAGTCGGAACAGGAGGCGGCAGCAGGCTGTCGAGTGTCAGTGCGGACGGGTTCAGCGTAGGGTAGCCGCTGAAGGTTACGGAATAACCGCCGTTGCCGGTACTGCGGACTTTGGCATGCGCGCCCAAAGGGAAAGTGGTTTTGTTGGTGATGTGGCCGAATGGGAAGCCGGTCAACACAGGGATCTTGGCGGTGCGCGAAATGTGGTTGACGACGGCGGAGAAATCGTAGCTGGAGTCGTACACGTCGCGGATGGTGCCCATGCGGAAATCGCCGAAGATGATGGCGCGTTGTTTTTGCAAAACACCTGACAGATAAAGCGTATTGAGCATGCGCTCGATGCGGTAGGGTTGCTCGCTGACGTCTTCGATAAAGAGGATGCCGCCTTGAATATCGGGCATGTAAGGCGTACCGGCAAGGGAGGCGAGAACGCTGAGGTTGCCGCCCCACAATGTGCCTTCGACGTTGACATCGGCGCGTTGGATGGTCGGAACATCAACAATGTTGACGTTGTTGGTCGTGCCGCGGATGAACGAATCCATGGTAAATACGCTGGGGTCTGCTTTGCCGAATTCGCTGTACACCATCGGGCCTGCAAAGCTCATCATATTGCCTTTGGCTAACAGGGCGAGTTGGACGGCGCACACGTCGCTGAAACCGAAGAATAATGTGCCGCGTTCGCGCATTCTGGCGCCGAGTGAGGCAAAGTCAATTTGCGGCAGGATGCGTGCCGCGCCGTAGCCGCCGCGCAGGCCCATCAAGACTTTAGGCGTTTCGATACGGCCGCTGGCAACTTCTTGAAAGTCGGCGGCGCGTTGGGCATCGCTGCCGGCAAAGCGTTGGTAACGGCGGCTGCCTGCCTGTTGGTTGGTCACGGTAAAGCCTGCATTGTAGAGGCGGGTCAGGCCGGTGGTTACGCGGTTGGGATCTTCGGCGAAGCCTGACGGCGCAACAACGCGCAGAAGGTTGTCGCCGGAACGTGGCGGATGGGGTTGCTTAGGTTGCACGGTTTTGGCTTTCGCGGTGGTAGAAGTGGTTTTGGTTTGCGGCGTGGTGGTTGTGCCTGTGCCGCAGGCTTGCAACAACCCTGCGCCTGCCGCGGCAGAGCAGGTACGCAGGAAATGGCGGCGCGTGGTGGAGTTCATTGAGGTTTTCCTTTCGTTATATGTTCAGACGGCCTGAACTTGGCGTGTCGGACCTTACAGGCCGTCTGAAAGTTTAAGCGATTAAGTTTTTGATTTGTTGCGGCCAATTTTCGGGCAAGGTCATGCCGTGTTCGCGGACGGGCGCAGCCCAAATCGGCGCGGGGAAGTTGGCATCGTTTTCAAAGCGGGCGATGACGTGCCAATGCAGGTGGGGCACAACATTGCCGAGGCTGGCCAAATTGATTTTGGCCGGGTGGAAGACTTGGCGCATTGCGGCTTCAACCTGATACACCATTTCCATGATTTCGTTGCGTTCGGCAGAGGAAAGGTCGGTCATCTCGGAAACATGGTTATTCCAAATAACGCGGCAGAATGCGGGTGCGCCGGCTTCGTTGTGGACGGCGATAACGCGCAGGTTTAGCGTTTGCAGCAAAATGTCTTCGTTGTCGGCAGTGCAGATGGGGCAGGTCATGGTTTTTTCTTTCTCAGTCTGAATAGGAATCGGATGATTTCAATCAGGATTTTTAGAACGAGGTAAATGGCACTCAGAGATATGAATGCGAAAAGCCACGGTTCAGGTATAAACCACCACAATAAATAGGCGGGCGTGATTCAGTCGGCACATTTTTCGGCACTCTTAACGTGATCACACAAGCCAAAGCTAAAAAAATCATTGACATCATGAAACGGCGAATAGGCGAACATTAAGTGCTTTTGGCGTCACACAAATCAATGCAATGATAGCAATCCAAAAGAATGGTTTGAGATGTTTGAGTACAGTCATGGACGAAGTGTTATGCAAATTTTGCCGCCCCCTGATTGGCAAGTTCGTCGGCTTTTTCGTTTTCAGGGTGTCCGGCGTGGCCTTTTACCCATGTCCAGCGGACATCGTGTTGTTGAACCAGACTATCCAGTTCTTTCCATAAATCATCGTTTTTGACCGGTTTTTTGGCGGCGGTTTTCCAGCCGTTTTTTTTCCAACCGTGTATCCAGCTTTCCATGCCGTTTTTGACGTATTGCGAGTCGGTGCAGATGACGACTTGGCAGCGGCGTTTTAAGGATTTCAGGCCTTCGATGACGGCGGTCAGCTCCATGCGGTTGTTGGTGGTTTCGGCTTCGCCGCCGAACAGTTCTTTTTCGTGTGTGCCGTAGCGCATAAATACCCCCCAGCCGCCTGCGCCGGGGTTGCCTTTGCATGCGCCGTCTGTGTAGAGGTAAACGGGTTTATCCATGGGCATGTCTTTGTCGAATAAGGCGGTATCATAACATAAGGCCGTCTGAAATATCGGCAAATGCCGTCTGAAATATCGGCAAATACGGTTTGCGCGTGTAAAATACCCTGCACTTATCACTCGTATAGAAAGCAGGCAGATATGGGATTGTTCAGCGGCCTTTTGGGCAATGCTTCGCAAAAAGACGCCGATGCGGTGGAACGCGATTTGGCGAATATCCTGATTGATGGCGAACAGGTAAAAATGGCATTCAGCCTGGTGCGCGATTTGATTGTGTTTACCGAATATCGGCTGGTGTTGGTGGACAAACAGGGTTTGACCGGCAAGAAAGTGTCTTACCGTTCGATTCCGTATCGTTCCGTATCGCGCTTTTCGGTGGAAACCTCGGGCCATTTCGATTTGGATGCCGAGCTGAAGATTTGGGTTTCTTCCGGCGAAGCGCCGACTGAAACCTTGCAGTTTAAAAGCGACAAGAGCGTGATTGCCATTCAGAAAGCCTTGGCAGAAGCCGTGTTGAAACCGTCAAAATAGAAAGGAAATATGATGAGCGAACAGCAAGAATTGTTTTGTTACAAACAGATGCCGGTATGGACGGCGGACGAGATTCCCGAAGCCTTGTTGTCCAAACACAATACTGCCGCCGGTACTTGGGGCTGCCTCAATGTCCTCCAAGGCCGTCTGAACTTCAACGAAGTGGACGAGGCGGGCAATATTACGGCCACGCACGAGCTGACGCCTGAGAGCGGCGATTGGATTATCCATCCGCAAGCATGGCACTTTATCGCGCCGCAAACGCAAGATACGGAAATCCAACTGTCGTTTTACTGCGAGGCGGCGGACTATTTTAATAAGAAATACGGCATGAGCGCGACACATTCGGCCGTCCGTGCCGCCGAAGGCATCGTGCCCGTCGGCAAGGTTTTGGATATGGGCTGCGGTCAGGGGCGCAATGCGCTGTATTTGGGTTTGAAAGGTTTTGACGTTACCGCTGTCGATAATAATCCCCATGCGGTTCAAAACGTGGAAGAGCTGGCGCGTATCGAAGAACTGAATGTCCGCGCGTTTGAATACGACCTCAACGCCGCCAATATTCAGGAAAACTTCGATTATATGGTGGCGACCGTGGTGTTTATGTTCCTGATGCCGCGTTACGTTCCTGACGTGATTGCCAATATGAAGGAACACACCAACCCCGGTGGCTACAACCTGATCGTGTCTGCGATGGATACGGAAGATTTCTCTTGCCCGATGCCGTTCCCGTTCAAGTTTGGAGAGGGCGAGCTGCGCGAATATTATAAGGATTGGGAATTGGTGGAATACAAGGAAGAGCTGGGTTCGATGCACGCGAAAGACGAATTCGGCAATCCGATTCAGTTTAAATTCGTTACCATGCTGGCGAAGAAACCGGAATAAAGGTTTTGCTGTAAAAAAGGCCGTCTGAATTTAGTTTTCAGACGGCCTTTTTCGTCATCAATCCACAATTCTTTTACCCAAAATCACCACGTCTGCCAACATGGTGTCCAAATCGCAGACTTGCGGCAGCCGACCCCATTCTTCAAAACCGAAACGGTGAAACAGGTTCAGGCTCGGATAGTTGTGGCCGAACACAAGCGCGATGACGTTGCGGATGTCTAAGGACGGCGCGCGTTCGAGCATATGCCGCAACAGGATTTTGCCCACGCCTGCGCCGCGTATATCGTGGCGGACATAAATGCTGACTTCCGCGCTGATGTGGTAGGCGTAGCGCGGATGGTAGTCACTGAAACTGCCCCAGGCCAATACGGTGCCGTCGGCATCGTAAAGGGCGTAGATCGGGCGTTTGTCCGTGTGTGCGGCAAACCATATTTCGCGTTCGGCAACCGTGGTCGGCGACAAATCGGCCGTGGATTGGCGCGTGGCCACAGTGCTGTTGTAGATATCGACGATGGCGGGCAAGTCTTGGCGCAGGGCAGGGCGGATGGTGTATTGCATTTCAGATGGCCTGTTATTGAATCAGTTTGGAGATAGTCTTAAAGGCCGGATGTTTGGCATCGCTGAGCAGTTGGAACAAAATACTTTCGACATTGGAAATGATAATGCTCTGACGGCTCATTTGCGCCAAACCATTGTCGCGGTTGGCTGTTGTGCGTGAGGCGGTGCATTCGAAAGGCAGGGATACGGCGTAACCTTGCGCCTTCAAATCCAAGGCCGTCTGAAGCATACAGATATGCGCTTCCGCACCCACCAAAATAATGTGTTTAATGTCGTTTTTGCGTAAGATTTCCTGAATTTCGGGTAAAAACGCTGAGAATCGGGTTTTCTCGACAACAGGCGTACCTTCTGGCAACAGCAGTGATACGGCGGACACAGTGTTGCCCAAACCTTTCGGATATTGTTCGGTTACGGCAAAGGGTACGTCCAAAGCCGTCAAACCTTGAATCAGCAGGCGGCAGTGTTCAACCATTTCGTCCGCGCCGGAGAGGGCGGGCAGCAGGCGTTCTTGAATATCGACAATCAGACAAAGCGTATTTTTCGGGTTCATGGCTTTTCCTTTCAGACGGCCTTTACAGCAAAATCGTTGAATCAGAATGCAATCATATAACAAGCCGCTGGAAAAGTATTGCAGCTTGCCCTGTTTTAAAGCCCGAAATTCTTTTAAAATACCGCCTGATTTGAATTGATAGAGACCGACAACATGAATTTATACCAAACCGTCGAACGTGAAGCCCAAGCAGCCTTTGCCGCTGCCGGTTTGTCCGACAGCCCCGTCGTATTGCAGGCAGCGAAAAATCCCGACTTCGGCGATTTCCAAATCAACGGCGTAATGGGTGCGGCGAAAAAAGCCAAACAAAATCCGCGCGAGTTGGCGCAAAAAGTGGCTGAAGCATTGGCCGACAACGCCGTGATTGAAAGCGCGGAAGTAGCCGGTCCGGGTTTCATCAACCTGCGCCTGCGCCCTGAATTCCTCGCCCAAAACATTCAGACGGCCTTGAGCGACGCGCGCTTCGGCGTAGCGAAAACCGATAAACCGCAAACCGTCGTTATCGACTATTCTTCGCCTAATCTTGCCAAAGAAATGCACGTCGGTCATCTGCGTTCCAGCATCATCGGCGACAGCATTTCACGCGTGTTGGAATTTATGGGCAACACCGTCATCCGCCAAAACCACGTTGGCGACTGGGGTACGCAGTTCGGCATGTTGGTCGCTTATTTGGTTGAGCAGCAAAAAGACAATGCCGCGTTCGAGCTGGCGGATTTGGAGCAATTTTACCGCGCCGCCAAAGTGCGCTTTGACGAAGATCCAGCCTTTGCCGATACCGCGCGCGAATACGTTGTGAAGCTGCAAGGCGGCGATGAAACCGTTTTGGCGTTGTGGAAACAGTTTGTCGATATTTCACTCTCGCACGCCCAAGCCGTTTACGACACGCTGGGCTTGAAACTGCGTCCTGAAGACGTGGCAGGCGAATCTAAATACAACGACGATTTGCAGCCTGTGGTAGATGATTTGGTCGAAAAAGGTTTGGCAGTCGAAGACGACGGCGCAAAAGTCGTGTTCTTGGACGAGTTCAAAAACAAAGAAGGCGAACCTGCCGCATTTATCGTGCAAAAACAAGGCGGCGGCTTCCTTTATGCTTCCACCGACTTGGCATGTTTGCGCTACCGTGTCGGCACGCTTCATGCAGACCGCTTGCTGTACGTCGTCGACCACCGCCAAGCCCTGCACTTTGAGCAACTCTTTACCACTTCCCGCAAAGCAGGCTATCTGCCGGAAGATGTAAAAGCCGAGTTTATCGGCTTCGGCACCATGATGGGCAAAGACGGTAAACCGTTCAAAACGCGCAGCGGCGACACCGTAAAACTGGTTGACCTGCTGACCGAAGCCGTTGAACGCGCCACCGCTTTGGTGAAAGAGAAAAACCCTGAATTGGGCACAGACGAAGCAGGTAAAATTGGTAAAACCGTCGGCATCGGTGCAGTCAAATACGCCGACTTGAGCAAAAACCGCACCAGCGATTATGTGTTCGACTGGGACGCCATGCTTTCGTTTGAAGGCAATACCGCCCCCTACCTGCAATACGCCTACACACGCGTACAAAGCGTATTCCGCAAAGCCGGCGAATGGGACGCAACTGCGCCAACCGTTTTGACCGAACCTTTGGAAAAACAACTGGCCGCAGAGCTGTTGAAATTTGAAGACGTACTGCAAAGCGTGGCAGATACCGCTTATCCGCACTACCTCGCCGCCTACCTCTATCAAATCGCCACTCTGTTCAGCCGCTTCTACGAAGCCTGCCCGATTTTGAAATCAGAAGGTGCAACCCGCAACAGCCGCCTGCAACTGGCGAAGCTGACCGGCGACACGCTGAAACAAGGCTTGGAGTTGTTGGGTATTGATGTATTGAGTGTTATGTAAGTTTTTGAATAAAAACGATGAAAGGCCGTCTGAAACCTTGCAGGTTGCAAGGTTTCAGACGGCCTTTTTGATGCTTTAAAAAATATTGTGATACCGTTGATTTTGAGCCTAAGCGGTTTTGAATTTGCTCAGGTAATGCGTTCAGACGGCCTTGTCTTTATTTCAAATTGCTTGCCAACAACCAAGCCTGCGCTTCGGTAGCATCGCTGAAATATTTTGGGTGTTGGTTGGTCAGGAGACTGGAAAGGCGCGCGCCGAGTTTGATCCAGATGTCGTCGGTAATGACGGCAACGCGGCCGAAGTCGGTTTCGTGTTGGTTGAGGAATTTGATTTGCTCGACCGCCATATCGATGGTGAAGTCTTTTAGCATGGACAAATCCAACAGGATGTCGGGCAGATGGATTTTTTGTTTTGCGGCCAACAAGGCTTCTTCCAATTGGCGGAAATCGTCCAAAGTGAACTCGTTGTACAGCGCTACGTTTAAGCCGTAAGATTGTTCGCGGATGGAAATCATGGTGTTCTCCTTGTTAAATTATTGCTTCATCAGAAATTTTTTGATTGAGGCCGGAGTAAAACTGCTGAACACGCCGCCTGCAACAATGATAACCATGCCGGCGGCTTCCTGCCAAGTGATTTTATCGCCGAAAAGCAGTACGCCGGATAGGGCGGAGAAAACGACGGTTAGGTAGGAAAGCGAGGCAACGGTAAATTTCTTCCCGACCTTATAGGCGCGGGTCATGGCCAATTGTGCAATCATGGCGGAGATGCCGATGCCGGCCAGATAGGGCAGGGAAGACGCGGTCAGCGGATGCCAGCCGGTAAAGCAGCTCCAAATGGCGGACATAATCAGGCCGGTAAGCGACAGATAAAACACCACGCGCCAGCCCGGTTCGCCCAAAAGCGAGAGTTCGCGCACTTGCAAATACGCCCAGCCTGACATGGCGCCGCCTGCCAAACTGACCAGTGCGGCAAATTCTTGTCCGCCTTGAAAAGATGGGTTGAGCAACAGGATAACGCCGATAAAGCCCATAACCAAAATGGCTTGGGTATAAAGTGTAATTCGTTCTTTTAAAATGAAAAATGAAAAAATGGCAAGCCAGATGGAGGACGTGTAGTTGAGCGTGACGCCTGTTGCCAGCGGCAGATGTATGACGGAATAAAGCGTGCACATCATGGCAAGCGTGCCGATGACGCTGCGGTTGAGATGGGTTTTCCAATGCGGCGTGGAAAATGTGTTGCCTTGCGCTTTGGCCATGATGCCTAAGAACAGGGTGGAGACCAGCATGCGCCAAAAGACCAGCTCGCCGCTGGAAAAGCCGAAATGTGTAGAGGCGGCTTTGACGGAGAGGTTCATGACGGTAAAGCCGAGCGCGGCAATAACCACCCATGCCGAGCCGAGCGGATCTTTTCTGATGGTTTCCATTTGATGGGTATGTAAAGCGATTTTATTAATAAGAAAATATTATACAGGTCAATCAGGCCGTCTGAAAAATATCGTTGGGCTTCAACGGCCTTTTATTAGAAAATGAGAATTATTATTGAACAATGAAGTGGGTTTTTATAGAATGGGGGTTCTGTTTTTAAGAAAGGCTTGCCATGAAAGTATCCAATATTTCTGCCGTATTGCTGTCCGCTTTGTTTTCCGTTGCCGTTTCTGCCGCGCCTTTGGGGGAGGTTTCTTCCGAAAACGGTAAGATTTTCAGCGGCGAAAATTACATGGTCGTTAAGAAAGACATGAAGAAAGGGGAGCAGATTAAGCCGCACGATCATCCGGGTTTTAAAACGTTGATTTTTGCCGTTGGAAAAGGAAGCTTTGACGTGACGCTGAATCAGACTGAAAAACATACGGTCGGCGCAGGCTCGATTTTGCGGTTTGGCGGCGATGCAGTGATTGAGGCAGTTGCAACCGAAGATGCTGATGTGGCAATTACTTTGATTAAGTAAACCGATAGATAATAAAAGGCCGTCTGAAAAATGATGTTTCAGACGGCCTTGTTTATTCATACAACCGTTGCCATTAAGCGCAAATCAAATAGATGAAGCCGGAGCCGAAGATATCTGCCAAGGCGTGAATCAGGAAAAACGGCAGCAGGTTTTTGACTTTGTATTTGTAGAAGAAGTAGTACATCAAGCCGAAAACAACGCCGATAACGGTCGCCCAAAGCATGCCTTGGTAAGTATGGAAGGAGACGCGAACCAAGGTCGAATAGGCCAATGCTTGCCATTTGTATTTGTCTTCCACGCAGGTTAAAAGGCCGAGGAAACAGAATTCTTCGTAAAAGCCGTTTAAAAGGCCGTAGAGGATGGCCATCGGCGCAAGGGCGGCGAATTTGTCGAAGATGGATAATGGTTTGATGTATTGGAATATTTCAGTGGTAAAGTAATTGTAGCCGCCGCTTAACGAAGTCACCGCATCGGCGGTCAGACCCATCAGGATAAAAATCACAGGCGTCCAAAACAATACGCCTAAATTAAAGCGAATCGGCAATTGTTTGAAGTCGAAACGGCGAATAATGAGGTAAATCAGAGCAATAGCAAGCAGCGTCAACTGCAGGCTCATGTTTTCCGAATAAGCCACGCCGGTTACCGCAGTATCGCGCACTTCTTCGGTAGCAGCAGCTGTTTCCACTTGCGGCATCAGGCTGGCGATATAAAGTTGGGTAGAACGGTAGGCAAATTGACCGAACAGGATGGCGGTAACAATCAGCATGTCAAACCAGCGCAGATGGCGCAAAGGCTCTTTAGGGCGGATAGCGGCGAGCATGCTCATAATTCTCCTCTTTACTCTAATTAAATGGCAGTGCGCAATAGTTACATAAACATACAAAAATCGTCAACAATTATCGTAATAAAACATGAATTAAAAATCAGGCTGTTTCAGACGGCCTGAAGCGCTTCTAAAATGCCGTATTTTCAGAAGGGTTTATCTTCAAAAATATGGCATAATCACTTTATTGCAAACTAAGGAATCTTATCGTGAGTATTTCTCTGTCCCAATATCTGCTGTACCTGCAATATATGTTGGCAGGTATCGCCATGACTGTAGTTTTCGGTGCCGTATATCTGCGGATTACCCCCGCCGAAGAATTGCGCCTGATTAAAAACGGCAACCTTGCCTGCGCCTTATCGTTTGGCGGCGCGTTGGTCGGTTTCTGTCTGACGCTTGCCTCAAGCATTGCACACAGCGTCAGCTTCATCGATTTTATCCTGTGGGGACTTGCCGCAGCAGTGATTCAGATTTTTGTCTATTTCGCTGCAACAATGATGATTAAAGACGCTACCCCAGAACTTATCGGCAACAATGTCGCCGTCGGCGCGCTGTTTGGTGCAGTGTCCATCTCGATCGGCATTTTGAATGCGGCTTGCTTGACTTGATTTTGATGGTCGGTTGGATAGCAAAAGATGTGCTGATCCTGACTCCTGCCTGGAGAAATTATCGGTAGATTTTTTTGACTGATAATGGCTTATGCCTGATGGTATTGGCGTTATAGTGAAATTCTGAAAGTATCAAAAAATTCAGACGGCCTGTTATATACAAGGCCGTCTGAAACGTTTTAACTACTTAAACTCATCAAATTAGAAAGAGTATTGCAATCTTATGCCCGCTTCGTGGGTGTGGTTTTTAGGTTCTATAGATCCCAATCCATATGAGTCATACTCTTCCGTAACGGTAAGGTTCGATTCTTTAACTTTCCAGCCGCGATAGAATGGAGTGAGGCTGATTTTGGAGCCGTTAGCGAATTTTTTAGATATAGGCACTTCAACCTCAATCCCTTGTCCGCCGCCTTGTTTCATTCGGGTTTCTACCTGGTCGGGTTCGTAAGAATATTGGCGGCCTTTTACGGCACGATTGTAGGCAATGCGGGGAGATATCTCAAAGTTTGCAGGAAGGGCGATATTTACTCCGGTATTGATTTGCGCATATGTGGTTCGGTTTTTGCGGTCATAATCATTAGGATCAATGCGGCTACTTAAGTCTCTCAGAACACGGTGTCCCAAGCCGGCTCCGGCAGTAATGCTAAAGCGATCATTAATCGGGAGTGTATATTCGTATAAGGCACGGATATCGTATGCGCGGCGTGGTGCATTTTTGAGTGTAGCTGAGCCATAACTTGCTGAATCGTCGATATAATCCTCGGTTATATATTGTACGCTTCCTGTGTAATCTGTTTTACCGCGCGAATAACGGCCTTCTAATTTTGCCGCATGGCGATCGTTGAAGCGGTATTTTACGCCGGCATTAATAGACCATAAGTTGCCTTTTTGCTGCATTAAGCGACTACCATCTTTTTCGTATTCGCGATAGGTCTCGTTGTAATATTCGCTACCAACGGTAAATTCAACAGGGCGGGCAGCCTGTGTACTTACGGCAGCAGAGAGTACTAACACAGCAAAACAGAAATGAGCAGAATTTTTCATATAAATTCCTTTTACTTTATGAAAGCCAATGTGATAATTTGAAAATACAGCATGATGAATTTCTAGGATTTGGTAAATATTAACAGGTGTAGTGAACGCTTGGTATGGTGTTTAATGATTTTCTACCTGTATTTGTCTTTTTTATGATATAGCGCAGGTAAAAGCAGAAAAATAGTGTAAAACAGAGTCTGCATGAATTTTAATGATATATTAATGTTTCTGGGTCGGTTAGTGGGTTTAACACTAAAAATAGATACAGCCACTCACTCTATTCCCATGCATAAAGACATTTTGAATGTTAATATCGTATGACATTCTATTTATATAAAATAAGAGATATAACCAACCAGGCAAATTGACCTGACTGCCCATAAGTTATCCCTTCTTCTTCAAATAAGGAACTGCGATGTTCAACTTTATCAAGAAACAGTTTATCGACGTCATTCAATGGCCGAATCCCGATGACAGCCTGCTGATGTGGCGTTTTCCGATTGCCGATGAGGAGATCCAAAACGGTGCAAGCCTGACTGTGCGTGAGGCGCAGATGGCGATGTTTGTCGATGAAGGCGTAACCGCCGATGTGTTCGGGCCGGGACGTTATACGCTCAATACGCAAACGCTGCCAGTGCTGACCAACTTGAAAAACTGGGACAAGCTTTTTGAGTCTCCGTTTAAATCGGATGTTTACTTTTTCAATACCAAACAACAGCTCGCACGAAAATGGGGGACGTCCCAACCAGTTACCGTGCGCGATGCCGAGTTTGGCGCGGTGCAACTGCGTTCGTTCGGTATGTATTCTTACCGCATCAGCGACCCGGCAAAATTCTTTAAAGAAGTCAGCGGTGTGGCGGCGCAATACAGCGGCGTAGATTTGGAAAACCAACTGCGCAATATTGCAGTCACCCAATTGTCGGCCGCGTTTGGCAGCTCCGGTATCCCATTCTTGGATATGGCGGCGAACCAAGTTTTGCTGTCGCAAAAAATCGGCGAATTGCTTGGCGCGGAATTTGCCAAGCTGGGTTTGGCGCTGGAAAACTTCACTGTTGAAAGCATTACCTTGCCTGCGTCTATTCAGGCTGCGTTGGATAAGAAAATTTCAATGGGCGTTATCGGCGATTTGGGACGCTACACCCAATATCAAACCGCCGAATCTATCCCACTTGCGGCACAAAATGAAGGCGGACTTGCCGGAATCGGTGCAGGTTTGGGCGTAGGTGCCGGTATTGGTCAGGCGATGGCGGGTGCCATGGCGGGCATGATGCAGCCGAATACGCAACAGGCTCAGCAAAATGCTCAGCCGGCTGCCGAAGATCCGCAGGCTAAATTGGTGAAACTCAAGTCTTTGCTGGATGGCGGTTTGATTTCGCAAGAAGATTTTGATAAGGCCAAGGCTGAAGTGTTGAAGCAGCTGATTGGTTAATCAATTGAAGGTGTGGGGGACTGTTAGTTTTTGCACAAGGAACAAATAGAGTAAAAAAACGCCGAAATCTTCGAAAGACGTGGATTTCGGCGTTTTTTTGTATCCGGAAAAGTTACGCCAGCTTTTTCACAAAACCGCGCCGGAATGCGCGGTTTTTTGTTGAAAGCTGACGGGATTAGGGAATTTTTTAAAACTATTTTAAGAGGGTTTTAAAATGGATTTAATCAATACTCCGGCCATACCACTCAACACGTCCGATGATGGCGATGTCGTCTTGGGTATTGCTTAAATCTATTTCAAACGGTGCGTAACGTGGATTTTCGGACGTTACAAGCAGTTTGCCCGGTATGCGTTGCACACGTTTGACAAAGAGGTCATTGCCTATACGCAAGACATATAGGCCGTCACGCGGGTCGGTTTCGGCGTGATTGATGAGGATGGAGTCCCCATGATTGAGCACGCCCTCCATCGAATCGCCTTTAACGGTAATTACAGACAGCTTTTCCGGCTGTTTGGTCACATAGTTGTCAATCCAATATTTCCGGAAGGCCAAGCAGAATAAAGGTTCTTCGCCGAAGACCGGTGCGCCATACCCTGCTGCTGCGGCTACGTTGTAGCGCGGCACGAATACAAACTCCGACAAGTCGACAGGGTTGCCCATAGTGTCGGTGATTCCATCAGAATTTCTGCTTACAGAGAATGCTCCGGCGTTTTCCGGCCTGGCTTTATCGAGATACGGCAAGCCTTTGCCGGTCAGCAGCCAGTTTAAGTCACACCCGGTAGATTCTTGAATCTTTATAAGGGTTTCAGTGTTTGGAAGGCCGTCGTTATACCAAATCCGGTTAAATCCGGGCGGGCTCATTCCAATATCTCTTGCAATAACCGCAGGCTTTGGGTTATCGCGCCATAAGTAGGTCAATCTTTCTTTAAAAGTATTCATAAGCTATCTCTATATGTGGTTGCATACATAAAAATATCTATGCAACTTTCTATGCAACTAAATGTATTTGGTTGCATAAAATTAATTCGTTTAATAAACAAAAACATATAGAAAAACTAAGCGAAAGCTTATATTTTTCTCTATGCAACCGCTTTACATCTTATCTGGTTGCATATACTATTCAATCAACCAAGAACAAACGGTTAGAAAAACGGTTTAACGTATGGAGTAAGTGAAATGGTACAAAAAAACGCAGATTGGCACCGCGCAGATATTGTTGCAGCACTCAAAAAACGTGGTTGGTCAGTAAGAGCTCTTAGTGTTGCATCCGGCTTGTCGCCAAATACATTGAAAGGCGCATTGCAATTCCCTTATTTGAAAGGAGAAAAAATCATTGCAGATGCAATAGGCGTCCCACCCGAAGTAATTTGGCCGACACGTTATGAAGAACGTAATTTCAAGCCAGTATTAAGTGCTTCGCACTAATTATACGCAGATGTTTAGAAGAAATCATGCAAATGATTACAAATGAACTAAAAGCGGGATAAGTGGAGTTTTATATGCAAACAGATAGTCTTTCATCATCAGAACTCGCAAATTTACGGTTGCCAAATCTACAAGTATCAAGACAGGCGATTGAAAAACGAGCTAAGACACAAGGCTGGCCGTACATCGAAGAAGTTGGCAAAGCGCGTGGAGGCCGTCTGAAAAAATACTTAATCGCTTCGCTCCCCGCCGAAATCCGAGCCGCCATCATGAAACGGCAGTCGGACGAGCTGGCGGAGAAGATGCCGAAAACCTTGCCCCAAGTCAGACCGGGGACGGCGATGTCGGCTCAGGCACTGGCTGAAGCGGCCAAGCTGTTGAACGAGAAACAACGGTCGGTGGCGGATGCGCGATGTGCGGTGGTGGCGGCGGTATTGGGGATTAAATACCAATACGGTTGCTCTGCCAAGGCTGCGGTGGCTCAGTTTTTGGGCTTGCTGGCAGAAGGTAAGTTGGACGCGGTCACGCTTGGGAACTTGGAAAAGGCCAATGACCGCAGCCGGTCGGCGAAGGTTGGCGAACGTACTTTAGACGGCTGGATTTCTGCCTACCTTAAGGCGGAAAACGCGACGGAGCGGTTGGTTGCCTTGGCTCCGAAGACGACGAAGGCGGTTAAGCCGATTGAGAGCTACGGTTGGTTGCCGATGTTTTTGCAGTTTCACAATATTCCGTCCGCGCCAAAATTGGCGCACAGCTACCGCCGATTTGTGCAGTGGGCTGAAGCGGAAAATATGCCGGTCAATGATGTGCCTAATTTGAGTATGGTGCGGCGCGTTTGGGACAAGCTGCCGTTGATTATGCAGGAGCGCGGCAGGAAAACGGGGGCGGCTTATAAATCGCTGCTGCCTTATGTGAAACGTGATTGGGGGGCTTTGAAGCCGAACGATGTTTGGATCGGCGACGGCCATAGCTTTAAAGCGAAGGTGGCGCATCCGGTACACGGCAGGCCGTTTAAGCCGGAAGTGACGGTGATTATTGATGGTTGTACGCGGTTTGTGGTCGGTTTTTCGGTATCTCTCGCTGAAAGTTGTGTGGCGGTATCGGACGCTCTGCGTATCGGGGTCAAGCACTTTGGTTTGCCGATCATCTACTACTCGGATAACGGCGGCGGCCAAACCGGCAAGACGATAGACCATGAAATCACAGGTATCACGTCCCGACTGGGTATCCGGCATGAAACGGGTATCGCGGGCAATCCGCAAGGGCGCGGCATCATTGAGCGATGGTGGAAAGACAATCTGATTGAGATGGCGCGCCAGTATGAGACGTTTGCGGGTGCAGGGATGGACAGCAGCACGAAGAATCTGATGTACCGCAAGATGGAAAGTGCTTTTAATGCTTTGGAAAAAGGCAAGGATTTGACGGAGGAACAACAGAAATATTTGAAAAAACTGCCGAGCTGGTCGCGTTTTATCGCGGATGTGGTCAAGTGTATCGATGATTACAACAACCGTCCGCACGGCGAGCTGCCCCGACATCCGGACGGCGGGCATTATTCGCCGAAGGCTTATCGGGAAATGAGGCTGGAACAGGACGGTATCGCGCCGGATATGTTGTCGGCGGAAGAGCTGGCGACGATGTTTATGCCGCAGGAAGTGCGAAAAGTACAGCGCGGTTGGCTGGATTTGTTCAACAACTCTTATTTTTCAGTCGATCTGGCGGAGTATCACAAGGACGAGGTACGGGTCAGCTACGATTTGGACGATGCGTCGGCGGTCAATGTGTTTGATATGGACGGCAAGTTTATCACTAAGGCGCAGGCCAACGGCAATACCCGCGAGGCTTTCCCGACGGCTCGTATCGACCAACTGGCGGAAAAACGCCGAAAAGGCAAAATCAAGCGGGCGGAAAATGCAATCAAGCTCGCAAACGCGGAAGTCAATCCGGCTTTGGAACAGGCTGCGGTTTGGGACGAGCTGGGACATTTGGGCGGAAACGTCATCGAGGCGGAGTATGCGGTATTGCCGAAAACGGGCACAGACGATTTTGTGTTGTTTGAGGCGGATAGAAGTTAAAACGGTTTTAAACCTCTTTTAAAAGGACTAAAAAAATGAAACAAATCAATCATACATTGCAACAAAAACTGGCTGAATTTAAAGCCAAATCAGGCATGAACCAAACCCAACTGGCACGCGGTATCGGTACTTCGCCGGCATCCATCAGTATGTATCTGAACGGCACTTATGCCGATAAAGGCGGAAATTATGAAACCATCGAGCCGAAAATCGAGGCGTTTTTGGAGATGCAGGACAGCAAAGCGCGACGTGAAGAGCTGGTGTTGGGTTTTGTATCGACTAAGACGACCCGCCGAATCGCGGAAGTGATGCGCGATGCGCACGAAGGCGGCGAAACGGTGGTGATCTACGGTCAGGCGGGTTTGGGCAAGACGCAGGCGGTCAAAAACTACTGCGAGAAAAACCCTGCGGCTATCTTGATTGAGGCTAATCCGAGCTTTACGGCTTTGGTCCTGATGCGCAAGTTGGCGACGGCGGCGAAGGTATCGGCGATGGGCAGCCTGAATGATTTGTTTGAGTCTGTATCTGACCGCCTGCGCGATTCGGGCCGTCTGATTGTGGTCGATGAAGCGGAAAACCTGCCGTTACGCGCCCTTGAAATTGTACGCCGTCTGCACGACGAGACTGGCTGCGGCTTGGTGTTGAGCGGTATGCCCCGACTGGTGGCCAACCTGCGCGGTAAGCATGGCGAGCTGGTACAGCTTTATAGCCGAGTGTCGGTTGCGCTGAATTTGGGCGAATCTTTGCCGGATGACGAACTCTTTGAGATTGCGGAAGCGGCTTTGCCTGATGCGGACGAAGAAACGCTCTTGGAACTGGTTAAACATAGCAACGGTAATACGCGCCGGATGAGCAAATTGATGCGCGGCGCGGTACGCACGGCGAACAAGAACGGTATCAAGATGCAGGCCGGTATTGTTAAGAAATACAGCTCCCTGATTATCCGATAAGAAAGGCCGTCTGAAATGAGACACGAATATGCGGTACACGCCGGAGTCTATGAGGACACTTGGCACGATTATGAAACCCATAAACGGCGGAAGATTTGGCGGGCTGATGTACGCGGCAAGCGGAAAGAAGGCTTCGCATGGTTGCAAATCCGCCGACTGCGGAAACGCTTCGAGAGCAAAGAGGAAGCCAAGGAATGGGCTGCTCAAGTGAAGGCGGATTGGGTACGCAATAATTTTTTTGCCTTGAGAAAATATTAAGTAATTGATTTATAAGGAAATAGGAAAATGTCTAATTTGTTTTGCGAACGAAAAACCAAGTGGATCGGTTTGGCTTTTTGGTTGTTGTTTTGGGCGGTTTTGGTGGGAACAATGTTGCACAGCTGCTCTAAGCCGGTGGTATCGGCGGCGAAGTTGGAAATGTCACGCCGCGAGCGGATGGCGGATTTGGAGGCTCAAGCCTTGGGCGAGCAATACGAGGCGATGAGTACGGAGGAAAAAATGAAAGGGATTGTTTATGAGCGATAAGCCATTGAGCCCTACGGCGAAACAAGAGGCTTTGGATCGGGCGGTCAAGGAAATCCGCGCGAAATATGGCGATAAGGCGATTGTGAAAGGATGTGTGAAATGAGTTTTGGACGACGTAATACGGATTGGCAGGCTTGGGGACAACACCGCAGGCGTGCGACGGCGCGAATGGCGCAAAAAAACAGAGAGCGCGAAATTGAGGAATATCAGGCGCGTTTCAGACGGCCTGCCGAGAAGAAGGAGGAGAAAAAATGATTTGGTTTGTTGTCGGATTGGCTGTGTTGGTGCTGCTGGGGATTTGGCTTGAAATGCTGGCCCGAATCGTCGTATTGCACATGATAGGCAAATGTCATGACGGGTATGACGACAATTAAAACGGTAAGCCGTTGATGTTGCTCTATATTTTTTTGCCTTATTGAAAATATAAGGTATTGATTTAAAAGGAATTTAAGAAATGAATTAAAAAGAAATTACCGAATGGCTCGAAGACCGTGGCGAGCTGATGATCATGAAGAAAGACGGCGAAGGCTTTGTAATCGCTGCGCGTGCGCCGGACGGGATGTGGAAGACTGCCGAGGCGGAAACTTTGGCTCGGGCGATAAATTTATGGGAGGAAGCGTGATGAATATCACTAGACCAAATAAAGAAGACATTGACGCAGTATGGGAACTGGTCTCGTTTTTAAACAAAATTGCGCAGGGTTTGAATCCGGTTTATCAACCTGCCGACCCAGAGGATGAAGATGATTTCGAATATCTGAGTGATGCACCTGCGGATGAAGTGTTTGAAGCTTTGGAATATAAGTCAAGCAATGCCAATTTGCCTTGGATTATGACCGTATTGGATACCTTGCTGTCTTCGAATAACGACATTATTGACCAAGAATCTAATGTTTTGGATTTCTCGCCGAAATTTAAACAGGCTGTAAAGGATACAGAAAGATTGGATTTCTTAATGGAAGTCGGGTCAGCCGAATTTTCAAAACAAAATGGCCAGAAAACCTGTTGCAGCTTAACCGAATATGGCATTAGAGGCTATGGAAGCAATTACCGCGAAGCCTTGGATGATGTGATGGAAGAGTGGAAGGAGATGTGATGACTACCGGAATGATGATTTATCTATTGATCTGCGGGCTGATTGGTTTGGCACTGGTGGTTTTGGCACTGATGAGCCTGATTGAAAACTGGTTTAAGCAGCGGACTAAAGCTGTTGTTTTGGATGCCTGCGGTATGTTTTTTGGGTTGATTGTTGTCCTTGTGGCGTTTTTGGCGATTCTTGGGGTGATTAAATGATTGAAATAAGAGGTAAAAACTTTGTTGTGTACAACGCGAGTGAAAGTGTTTTGGAAAGCATCATTAAGGATGTTTTCTCTGGGGCGATGTTAGGGTTTTGTGTGTATATCAGCCATTGGTCAGCCTCAGTGTTTTGGACATTTATCAGCGGTTTGATGTTTTTGTCTTATCTGGGCATTAAGTTGGGCAGGTTGATGCGTGACAAGCAAACTAAGTTTGAAACTTGGTCAGATTTTAAAGCATGGATCGATAAGCAAGCCGAACTTGAAAATCACTTGGCAGGCAATGTCCAGATCGTAAAAGGCAATGGAAATGTACAGGCTGGTGGCGATGTTTGGAAGGATAAACAATGAACATCAAATGCCCGAACTGCGGTGCGGTGCATAGCCTGGACACCTTAATCAATGATGCGGAGGCTTCGGCGGTATTAAAGGCTGTATTGGAGATGGATGCGGAATTGGGCAAGGCGGCGATACGGTATATCGGTTTGTTCCGCCCCGCCAAGTCCCAGCTCTCTTGGGCGCGTACCGCGAAACTGCTGAATGAGTTGCTGCCGATGATTAAGGCGCAGGAGGCGGCGCGTGACGGGGTTTGTTTTCCTGCCCCTACCGAGGCTTGGATTCACGGTTTTAATGAAACCGTTAATGCCCGCGACCAAGGCCGTCTGAAACTGCCGCTTAAATCGCATGGTTATTTGTTGGAGATTGTGAGCCAGTGGCAGGGTTCGGGATTGCCCTCTCCCCAGCCCTCTCCCACGGGGAGAGGGGGCGAAGGTAGTGCGCCGTCCAGGCTGCGGCAGGGTGTGGCAGCCTTGGGCGAATGGGCGGGGAATGATTGGGCGAAACAGGAAATCGCGGCAGGATTTGCATTGCTCGCCGCACTCAATCTGCCCAACCGCCCCGCAGCGCAAGACCTGCCGGTAGTCGCAGAAATTTGGTATCGGCAACTGAAGGAAGCCAAGGAAATCGTCTCGCCGGAGTATGACCCGATACGGATTCAGACGGGGTTTAAGGTGTTGCAGGCGGCAGAAACATGGCCGCAACCCGCCGAACTGCGCCGCAACCTACCGCCACGGTTGATACCGAGGGCGATGCTGGCGAAGCCCGCGCCGGACAAAGAAAAAGGCCGTCAGAAAATGGCGGAAGTGAAAGATGTTTTAAACAAGAAAGGAAAGTGAAATGAAAGTGTATGTTTTTAAAATTAGTAATGAAAACGGTAAGTTAAAGATAGAACTCCCCGAAATCCCAATGGGTAAGCAAATTGACGAAGTTGATTTGATTGCTGGGCTAACCACGGAATTTATTGCAAGTATGTTACGTGATGCCCAAAAAGATCGTCGCAAATTCGTAATCGACGCATCAAATCAATTGGCTGTAATCCAGGCATATCAAAAAATCTTCAATTAAGGAAGGAAGAGAAAATGGCTAAAGTCATTATTACCATTAAAGATAGTACCAAAGACTTATTTGATTTTGAAATCAAAGGATTGGAAGAGGAAAGTGGAAAAACTCCTGCAATCTTTGCCGGACATGCCGCCGCCGGCTATCTGAGGAAAAGGCAAACAGCCCTCCACGAGAATTTTTTAAGTCAAATTTTACGAGACTTATCAGATCAAGATTTTTAGAACGAAAGGAAAAGAAAATGGCTAAAACCCGAATCAAACAGCCCGCTATCGAAGCGGCACAAGACAAAGCGGAAGTTACTGCGTTTATCCGCAAAATCGGCGACTTGCAGCGCGAAGTCAAACGCCTGGAAACCGAGGCAGGAGACAAAAAAGCGGTCATCGAAGAAGAATATGCCGCCAAAGCCGCGCCGATGTGTGCCGAAATCATGAGCCTGACCGAACGTGTGGCCGCCTACTGCGAGGCACATAAGGACGAGCTGACGGAAAACGGTAAAACCAAAACCGTGGACTTTACTACCGGCCTGATTAAATGGCGCATCCGTCCGCCATCCGTCAAGGTAACGGGCGTGGCCGCCGTCTTGGCTTGGATGTCTGAAAAAACAGCATATCAAAGCTTTATCCGCACCAAGCAGGAAATCGACAAAGACGCCATCCTGAATGAGCGCGAGCAGTTTGCGAATGGTCAGGTGCCGGGGATTAAGATTGTGTCGGGGCTTGAGGATTTTGTGATTGAGCCTACTGAGCAGGAGTTGGCGTAGAAGTGTTTTAAATTAAACAGGGAATTTAACAACGGTTTTAACAAACTGTTAAAACCGTTGTTAAATTTTTACAATACTAGATATGCTACTTTTACCTCAATATTTCTAAATCGGCACAATATATTGGATTCTATACTGGCAGTGGTAAATCAACTACTCGTACCGAATTCGCCAAATTATACGGTTTATATTAAAATCAAGCGGTGCTTCAAATTTGCACTAATAAGTAATTTAGAAAGGAAAAAGATGGATAAAAAATACTTAGACGGTTGGGACGGAAATGACTGAACTAGTTTCTAATTGTTACGAATATATCACGCCGATACTGACAGTTATCGGCGTTTTCATTGCAGCCTATGGAATATTTAGGAATACTGAAAATGCCAAAAAACGAGCTACAATCGATCTGATTATCATGCAACGTAACGACGAGGCACTGCAAAAAGCCATTACCCGTGTCAATGAAATGGCTAAGACAGAAGGCTGTATCTTTTCAACATACATTGCAGAAGCTGAAGGAACACGTGAAGATAGGGAAAACATCCTGAAGGTACTTAATCAACGCGAATTTGTTGCTGCCGGTGTGTTGCGTGGTGCTTTCCATGAGCCGCTTTTCAAAGAATTTGAATATTCTATCTTATTACGAGATTGGAATAATTTGAATGGGTTTATTCAAGAAATAAGAAGAAAACGTAATTCGCCAACAGCATTCCAAGAATTTGAGACACTGGCGAAAAAGTGGAAGAAAAAACCGCTTAAAGTAAAACATTAATTATTGCAAAGGTCGTCTGAATTATTCAGACGACCTTTTTTATGCCTGTCCGTTTCGCAAAAAAAACAGCGGTTTACTACAACATATAGTATTTTATCTGTATAATATGCGCTAATTAATCAATATATTGTGTTTTTGGGGTTGAAATGCGCCGGGCGTTGATTGCGAAAATTAAGATTGCTCAAAAGGAGCTGGGCTTGGATGACGGTACATATCGCGCGGTGTTGGAGCGTGTGACGGGCAAGCGGTCTTGTACCGAGTGCAGTATCCCTGAGTTGGAACGCGTGGTCGAGGATTTGCGCCAGCATGGGTTTACGCCGAAAAAAACGGCAGGCCGACGGCCGAACCGCCGTGAATCTGCCGACCCGATGATGCGCAAAATCGAAGCCCTGCTGCTGGATAACGGCTGGAGCTGGAATTATGCGCACGGTACGGCGAAAAAGATGTTTAAGGTTGACCGCGTGGAATGGTTGTCTGACGGCAATATGCACAAGCTGGTGGCAGCGCTACAGATTGCGGCAAACCGAAAGAAGAAGGAGGTATAGGAATGAGTGTAAGTTGGGAAATGACAGAGCAGGATTTTGAGGATGTGAAACATCTTCTGCCGCAGAGCGTGGTGGCGATGATTACGGTCATCGGGCTGGAAGCGACTTTTCACATGGTCAAGGTTTGGGGTGGCACAAATTATCCAATTTCCAACCGCCGTCGCAATACTCGTCAGAGCCGAATCTTGCACGCGCAACTGGTCGAGGACATCGGCGAGGAAGCTGCGGGGCGGTTGGAGCGAGCCTATGCCGGTCAACCTTTCTTGGCCATTCCGCGCTGCTGGGACGCGATGCGCGAGCTACGCAACCGATTTATCCGCCGCCAGTATGATGCGATGAGCGCGGAGGGTTTGAGCGATTTGGTTATTGTGCGCGAGCTGGTGTTGGCTCATCGGCTGTCAACGCGCAATATCCGATACATTTTGAAAGAGGCCGACCGCAATGCGGCGGCAAGAGCGCAGACGGATTTATTTGCAGCTTGATTGTGTTGTGTGTCTTGTGAGTGGACCTTTGCCCTGCTTTTTGCAGGGCTTTTTTTGTCTGCGGAACAGTAAGTGCATTTGTGCCGACCGTCTTATGCCGTCTGAAAAGGTTAAATAAGGTTTTGAAAATAAATTGTGATTTGATTTTCGGAGATGTTTATGGGCAAAACTGTAACTTTAACCGCCGGACACAGTAACACCGACCCGGGCGCGGTCAACGGCTCCGACCGTGAGGCGGACTTGGCGCAGGATATGCGCAACATCGTGGCATCTATTTTGCGCGATGACTACGGCTTGACCGTTAAAACCGACGGCACGGGCAAAGGCAATATGCCGCTGCGCGAGGCTGTAAAACTGATTCGCGGCTCGGATTTGGCGATTGAGTTCCATACCAATGCGGCCGTCAGCAAAGCAGCTACGGGCATTGAGGCGTTGAGTACCGTCAAAAACAAACGCTGGTGTCAGGTGCTGAGCAAGGCTGTTGCGAAGGCTACCGGCTGGAAACTGCGCGGCGAAGACGGCTTTAAACCCGACAATGCGGGCCAGCATTCGCGCCTGGCTTATGCACAAGCCGGCGGCATTGTGTTTGAGCCGTTTTTTATCAGTAACGACACTGATTTGGCCTTGTTTAAGACTACTAAATGGGGCATCTGCCGCGCGATTGCGGACGCGATTGCGATGGAATTGGGAGCGGTGAAGGTATGAAAAAGTCTTTGATTGCTTTATCTATTGCCTATTGTGCAAAGTTAAAAAACGGTTTTGGCGTACCGCCGTTACCTGAAATCAAAATCACGCCAAGCCCTGTTCGGGTAGGCTCTTTGAAACAACATCCGAGCCTGCGCTTGGGTAAATCAGGCGTGGCAGCCGCGAAACGTGCGGCGCGTAAACGCAAGGCGAGAAAGTAAGAAATATGATTGACGGTTGGGATGGTTATTAAGATGCGCATTTTTGACATTTTCAAAAACCCCGCGACAGGAGGCATTTCACATTCGAAGTTATGGGCAAACGTTGCATGCGCGGCGGGGACGTTTAAGTTTGTGATGTTGCCCGATCCATCGGCGGAAATTTGGGCGGTGTATTTGGGCATTGTCGGCGGCTATGCGGTGGCGCGCTCGTTTGTCAGCGTCAAACGTCAGGAGGTCGAGAATGAATCTCGTGAAACTGCTGGCGAATAACTGGCAGCCGATTGCCATCATCGCACTTATCGGCACGGGTTTGGCGGTGTCACACCATCAAGGATATAAGTCGGCCTTTGCCAAACAGCAGGCGGTCATCGACAAGATGGAGCACGATAAGGCGTAAGCCCTGCTGTTGTCGGCTCAAAACTATGCGCGCGAATTGGAACAGGCACGCGCGGAAGCTAAAAAATATGAAGTTAAGGCGCACGCCGTCGGCATGGCTTTGGCGAAAAAACAGGCGGAAGTCAGCCGTCTGAAAACGGAAAATAAAAAGGAAATCGAAAATGTCCTTACTCAAGACCGTAAAAATGCAAGCGGTAATTGTATTGACGGCTTTGGCTCTCACGGCCTGCAGCTCTACAACCGCGCCCTCGGCTACGGAAATTAAGGTTGTCGAAAAGGCGGTCATGCCGACACCGCCTGCCGCGTTGATGGTCGCGCCAGTACGCCCGAATCCGCCGAAAGACGGCAAGACGGCCACGCTGTTGGAACACGCCGCTGAGTTTGGCGGCTATGTTGCCGAACTGGAAAACCAAAACGCAGCGTGGCGCGACTGGGTCAACAGTCAAGCGGCAGTTGACGGTTCGGAGGGTGCGCGATGACGACTTATCGTGAGTTGGTGCAACGCACGGTCGCCTGCCGCCATGCGGATTTAGAGCTGGGATTGAGCCGCGCACGCGAGCAAGAGCCGTTTGTCATTCATGTTTCAGCCCTGTTTGATAAGGCAGGCATTGAGTACGCAGTGCGCATGGATAAGGATTTCCAGACGACCTTTTGTGTGGAGTTTTCCGCGACCGCCCCTGCTGATGTGATTGGTATTTTGCGGAAATATTACTCAGTCTTTTTTGACGGCCAAAAGGTCGAGGCGGCGAGTCGTCATCCCGAAGGCTATGCGGTGCGTATCGTATTTGGCGACGTGCCGGTTTAAAGGGGTTTTAAATGGACTTTGAATTTGGTTTTAAAACCCTGTGGCCAATTGCGACAGCGGCGTTTTGGTTTTGGGTCAACGGCATTTCAGGCCGTCTGAAAGAGGCGGACAAGCGTATCGACGACCTTAAAGAGGAGCTGCACGCGGTCAAGCTCTCTTATCACACCAAGCAGGATGCCAAGGCAGACAGCACTAATATTGCGGCGGCCTTGGAACGAATTGAAAACAAGTTGGAAAAAGTAAACGAAAAACTGGACAGGAAAGCAGACAAATCATGAGCGACCCGATTTTAGAAGCCTTGGCGCGTATCGAAGCCAAGCAGGATGACCTGCTTGCCAATCAGGCGCGCATGGACGAGGAATTGCAGCAAATTAAGAAAGACTGCAAGAAATCTGCTGCGGTTTATGGCGGTCTCGGCGGCGTGATTGTAACGACGGGTTGGGAACTGCTGCGAGCCAAGTTCGGAGGCTGATATGGCACACCCGAAAGAAACCCGCGAAAAGCTGCGCCGACTGTACGTCAGCGACGGCCAGACGCTCGAAATCGCGGCGATGATGTGCGAAATCCCAACAGCTACCGCCCGAAGTTGGAAACGTGCCGCCAAAGAGACCGGCGACGATTGGGACAAAGTGCGCGCCGCCTACACGCTGGCTGGCGGCGGCATCGAAGACTTGAGCCGCTCGCTGCTGGCGGGTTTTTTGGTGCAGTACCAGTCAACGATGACAATGTTGCAAGACACGTCGGTCGAGGAGCTGATGCCGTCCGAGCGCGCCAAATTGTTGGCGAGCCTGTCCGACGCATTTACCAAGACCGTGGCGGCAAACGCCAAAGTGATGCCGGAAACGTCAAAACTGGCGACGGCGATTGAGGTGTTGGAATTGTTCGGAGAAGTGGTCAAAGAGCGATACCCGCAACACTTGCAGGCTTATGTCGAGCTGGTCGAGCCGCTGGGCGTGGAAATTGAAAAGAAATACCGATGAAGGTCGTCTGAAAAATGAAGTCCAAAGAGTTTTTAAAGTCGCTTGCCGAATATGCCGCCCAACTTCGCCAAACCATCGAGGCGGAGGTGGACGGCTTTGATGCATCGCCCTCAGCCATTGCCGAACGTCGGGCGAAGGTATTAGACCCGGTCAACGGGTACGAGTATTTCGTCAATACCTATTTTCCGCATTACGTCAGGTCGTCTGAAAAGTCGGAGCTACATGAATTTCTGTTTTCCCGCCTGCCCGAAATCCTACAACAGCCCGAAGGCATCAACGAGGCGGATGCCGCCCCGCGCGGCGAGGCGAAATCGACGCTGGTTACGCGCTTGTTCTCGCTTTGGACGGTCATCACCGGCGCAAAAAAGTTTATCGTCATCGCGATGGACAGTATCGACCAAGCCTATCCGATGCTGGAAGCCATCAAGGCGGAACTTGAATTTAACCCGCGTTTAAAAACCGACTTTCCTGAGATGTGCGGACAAGGTCGGGTTTGGCAGGCGGGGACGATTGTTACCGCGTCCAACGTCAAAATCCAAGTCTTCGGCTCGGGTAAGAAAATGCGCGGCATGGTGCATGGTGCATTCCGCCCCGACCTTGCCATCCTTGATGATATTGAAAACGACGAGATGGTGCGTAACCCCGACCAGCGCGACAAGCTGGAAATGTGGCTTAAACAAACCGTCTTGCCGTTGGGCGCGGTCGGTACCAAGTTTGATGTGATTTATATCGGCACCATCCTGCACTACGACAGCGTGTTGAGCCGCACTTTGAATAACCCGTTTTGGAGTACGCGGAAATTCAAGGCGATGAAACGCTGGCCTGACCGCATGGACTTGTGGGACAAATGGGAAGAGTTGTATCGCAACGACGGCGCGGCGGTAGCCGAAGCGTTTTATCTCGCCAACAAAGACGAGATGGAACGCGGCGCGGTCACTTCTTGGGCGGCTCGCGGCGTATTGGCGCTGATGAAAATCCGCGCCCGTGACGGTCATGCGACATTTGACAGCGAGTATCAAAACGACCCGGTCAGCGGCGAAGATGCGCCGTTTGCCGAAAACATCAAATACTGGTCGGAGTTGCCGGACGATTTGGTGTACTACGGCGCGCTCGACCCGTCATTGGGCAAAGCGGGCGCGGGGCGTGACCCTTCGGCGATTTTGGTCGGCGGTTATCAAAAATCGACGGGGCGACTGTTTGTAACCGTTGCCCAAGTCAAAAAACGCCTACCGGATTTGATTATTGAGGACGTGATCCGCATCCAAAAAGAGGCGCGGGTCAAGCCGGTATTGTGGGTGGTTGAGACGGTGCAATTCCAAGAGTTTCTCAAGGATGAGCTGATTAAGCGCGGGGCGCGTTCGGGTGTGCATATCCCGGTGCGCGGTATCAAGCCGTCTTCGGACAAGATGTTGCGGATTGAGACCTTACAGCCGCATATGGCAAACGGGCTGATTTTGCTCAACCCCGACCAAAAGACCTTAATCAGCCAGTTGCGCCATTTCCCGAAAGCCGACCATGACGATGGCCCCGATGCGTTGCATATGCTGTGGATGGCGGCAACGACGGGCAATGTATCAAACAGAGCGCGGGCGATTGATTTGCCTGTGCCGATGTTGGAGATTTAACAATGTGTGATGGAAAACGTATAACCGCTCGTGAAAAAGAGCTGACAGAGGATGTTGAGTACCTCGAGCGTGGTTTGGATAAAGCGATTGCACATCTGCAAGAGGTTGTCTCCTGCTATAAGGCTGGGCGGCTATTAAATCTACATTTTATTGTCGCTGGAATTGAAGGTTTTTTGGCGGCTCGCGGCGAAGAGTATTGATTTTAAGGTCGTCTGAAAACGGTTTCAGACGACCTTTGGAGTAGAAAATTATGTTCGGATTGATTAAAAGCGCAACGCGAAAAACCGCCATCAAGACATTGACGAGCGCGACCGAAGATGCGCTGGAAAGCCTGTTTTCCAATATGGAGGGCACGGACGCGCTGCTTTCGCGTCTCGGCGTGGACAGGCAGCAGGCATTGGACGCGGTGGTAAGCGATGACGAGGTAGCTGCCTGTTTGGAGGATTTGCATTCCGCCATGCAGAACAAGGCGTGGCGCATTTATGGCGAGGACTTGAGCGACGAAGACAAAGACCGTCTATGGAAAACACTGAAACGCCATCTGCCCGCACTTGCCGAAATCGTGTTGACGGCGCGTTTGGGCGGCTATGGTGTCGGTCGGTACGTTTATCAACCCGAACCCGACGGCTTTTTGACGATTAAGCATATCAGCAACAAAAGCGGCGAATTGGCGAAATACGTTCCCTACCGCGACGGTTCGCTGGTGTATCGCGGCAGCGGTGGCGAGGAAGCCTGCAATACGGACGTGCTGTATCTCTTTATTACCCACCGCGCCACTTCAACCAATCCTGCGGGCGAAATGGCGGCGGCGCGGCTGTATGCGCCGGTTGCGTTGCGTAAAAAAGGCTTTGTCTATGCGGCGCAATTTATTACGCGCTACGCCCAGCCTTATCTGATTGCCAAAATCCAAGCCAACAGCAACGACGACCACGACAGCTTCATGAGCCGGTTTTACCGCTTTGTTTCCGGCGGCGCGTTGAGTATCGAACGCGAAGACGATGTGATGATGCTGCAAAACAGCGCGGATGGTCAGGCATTCCGCCGACTGGAAAACCTTGCCAATGCGCGTATCCAAAAAACGCTGTTAGGCAAAGTCAAAACCAGCGACCTTGAGACCGCCAGCCGCGCGAGCCAAGAAACCGAAGAAAACAACCGCGACGAGCGCATCGGCGCGTATCTCGCTCTGCTCTCCCGCGCTGCACAGCACTTTATCGACGCGCTTGTGATGGTCAACAACGCCTACGGCAAGCCGATTAATGCGCCCAAAGGCGTATGGTTTGAGTTTGAAGACGAAATCAAGGTTGATAAAACCCGAGCCGAACGCGACAAGATGTATATGGATACGGGGCAGCTCGTGTTGACCGAAACCTACTACCGCGACATCTTGGGCTTTGAGCCGGAACATTTCGAGCTGCGCGACCCGAAAGCGTCGTCTGAAAACTCTGCGTCCGCCAAATTCAGCCTGCGACTGTCCGACGGCCTTGCCCGCAATGCGCCTGATACGGCAGAGCAGGCAATCGCCCGACCGAAAATGGAAGCGGTGTTGGGTTTACTGGAAAACTGCAAAGACTACGCCGAATTTGAGGCGAAGCTGTCCGAACTTGATTTGAGCAAGGGCGACAATCTCTTGATCCAGCGTTTGGTTTCAGACGGCCTTTCGGCTTGGGAGGACGGAGCAGGCGATGGACGGGATTGAATACAACTTCGCCGGCTTAGTCGATAAAGCCGCTTTCGAGCATTTCAAGGCTAAGAAAATCCTGCCCGGATTCAGTCATTATGATGTCTGGCTATATCAGCACAGCCTTGCCTTTACCGTCGCCAAGATGATGGACGCGGATATGCTCGCCGAAGTCAAAGATGCCATCGAATCCGCGCAGCAAAACGGCACGACGTTTGCCGATTTTAAAAAGCGTTTAAAGCCGTATTTGATGGCAAAAGGCTGGTGGGGCGAGCAAGTGATGACCGACCCGCTGGACGGCGAGCCGAAATTGGTACAGCTCGGCAGTACGCGCCGTCTGAAAACCATTTTCAACACCAATATGCAAACCGCCTTTGCGGCGGGACAGTGGCAGCGGATTCAGGCAAACAAAAAAGCCCTGCCGTATTTGCGCTACAACCATTCCGCCGCCGGGCATCCGCGCGACAGCCATAAACGCTACTACGGCCTAGTCCTGCCGGTTGACCACGACATTTGGAAAGTCATCTTTCCGCCCAACGGCTACGGCTGCAAATGTTCGGTGTCCGCCCTAACCCGTCGGCAGGCGGAGCGCGAGGGCATCAGCGGCGAGCCTGATGTGGATATGGTCGAGTTTACCAATCCGCGCACAGGTCAAACGGTTTTGATACCCGACGACATCACGCCGAGCTTTGCGCACAACCACGGCGACCGATTGGGCGCGATGGACGCGCTGTTTGGCGAGAAAAACGGCGAAGAGGCACTGGCCGCCATGATTGCCGAACGCGAGACGTGGTTGAACAAGCGGTACAGCGTGCCGTCTGATAAAGTGGCGGTGTTGGCTTTGCCGGACAAGGTGTCGGAAAAAGAAGTGCGCAGGCTGACAAAAGCGCAGTCTGCCAACAATACCAAAGACCACGAAGCGAGAGCTGCGGCAGCGTGGCAGGCTGAAACGGGCGACAGGCTGGAAGTGTTCGATTTGGCGGTAGAAAAAGGCAAAGGGCAAGCCGATTATCTGATTGTTTCAGACGACCTGCCCCGCGAGCAATGGGTAAAACTGGATTTTATGTTTACCGAAAATCCCGACCATGCGGAATTGATGAACCGTTATTTTGCACACACCGCCGGGGCGTGGAATACTAAGGTCGACAAGATTCAGGAACATTTTGATAAAGCCGATATTGTCCCGCTTGATTTACGCCATCTGAATGCGGCAAACCGGCATAAATTGTTGCAGTATGTGTTATCATTACCAAAAGAACAGCGGGATAAAGTCCGCTTATTGGTAAAAATATCGGAGTAAGTCATGCCGTCTGAACTGTATGTCAGCCGCGAAGTAAAAGTATTTTTAGGCGGGAAAACCGCCCCGTCCGAATTGTTGGACTATCTGTACCCGCGTCTTGCTGAAATCGACAAGGAGGCAGCCGAGCAAATGCAGGGCGAGTTTTCGGGCTGCGTTTTTTCGATTGCGGATTTGTCCGCTGCGGCATTTGCCCGTGTGCGCGGATGGATACTTGAGGCTGCTGAAAAGTCCGAGTGGATTAAGCCGTACAAGTCCGATTTAAAAACCGCCCTGGAAGCCGATCCGAGATTTAAACCTGTATAACCCGAAGGCCGTCTGAAACCGATTCAGACGGCCTTTTTCATAAACGCTCAAATTCCACGTTTTAACGCGTTTATCGGTCAGGATAGGAAAAGATATGTCCGAGAGTTTAAATGCAATCTGACGCAGCCCTAAAAGCCCCCTGAAAACGTTTTTTTAAACCGCTGCCGTCTGCATTTTTGGATATGCCCCAAATTTGCGATTTTAGGCGGGTCGGATGCCGAAGATAGGCAAACCCCCGTTAGAATCTCGAAAATCAATCTAACGCGATTCTAAAGCGGTTTTAAAGTGGGTATTTTCATATTTTACGCATGAGGATTTTCAAAGGCCGTCTGAAACCTGATATTCGGGTTTTAGGCGGCTTTTGCATTTGGATTGGGAAGTGAAATCCTGCCGTCCGTCTTTTTGAACTTGGCAAGGCAAAATAGAGCAATGGATACGAACAACACCCCCCTCAAAATCAAATTGTCCGCCGCGCTGCCGGTTGCCCTGGCGACCGGTGCCGACAAGGTGCGTACTTTTAAAGGCGTTGCCAATTCGGGCAAGCCCTTCGGCTACGGCGGTTATCAGACAGTCGTCGATTTGGCCCAGCTGTCGCACAAAGCGTCCGTCCCCGTCCTGTTGGAGCATTCCCCAGTCAAGATGGCGGGCGTGTGCAGCCTGTCGGTAACGGCGGACGGCCTGATTGCGGAAGGTAGTCTGTTGTCCAACGAGTTTGGCACGCAGATCGCCGAAGCAGCCGACCAAGGTTTTCCTTGGGAAATGTCGGTTTACGCGCAGGCGGAATCCTACGAGGAGCTGGCGGCGGGCGCAGTATTGTTCGTCAACGGCAACGAGGTAACCGGGCCGGCCGTCATCCTGCGCCGTTGTGCGATACGCGAGGTGTCGTTTACCGCTGTCGGTGTAGATGGCGAGACGGAGGCGGTGGTGTTGTCGGACGGCAGTCCCTTGCCGGATATTTTTAAACAACCTTTGGAGTTATCTATGACACCCGAAGAAAAGAAAGCGTTTGACGACCTGAAAGCGGAAGTCGATACGCTCAAGGCTGAAAAAGCCGAAGCCGAGAAAAAGCTGAAAGAAGCTGAAGCGGCTGCCAAGAAAAACCAAGTCAAGGCGAAATTGTCCGCCGCCGGCTTTAAGGAAGGCGAAAACGGCAAGTTTGAAGGCTTGTCCGACGCTACCATGACCGTGCTTTTGTCTGCCGACATCGAAGCGGCGGAAGCCATGATTGCCGATCTGAAGCCGAAAGCCACCCAGTCTGCCGTACCACCCGCACTGTTGAGCGAAGGCGCAGGCAAAGACGAATCCGAACACACCGGCGAGGCGGAGGGCAAGTTCTCCGTAGCCAGCCACAAAGGCTTATTGGGAGGCTCTTATGTCTAAAGCCAAAACCGAAATCCTCGGCCCTGTTATTTCCGACTTTTTGAAATATGAAGCGACGCCGTTAACGCGCGTGGCTGTTGCTGCTTCGCAAGGCACAAAAGCCGGTACATTTGTTAGTTTTCCTCTCCGCAGCGAGTTCAAACTGCTGGCGTTGACGGATGAAGCCGACGGTAAAGTCATCGTACAGCCGCACAATTGCATCATCAATCTGGATCGATGCTCAGACGATGCAATCCGTGGCGGTACATCGAAAACGGGAGGTAATGTGATTGAGCATCTGAATAAAGATGGCGATCCATACGGCATCGTTTATGTTTTAAACCGTATTGTCAACCCGAATGGCAGCGAACTGTAACCACAAGGAAAAAATATGCCTTTATCTGACAACAGCAAATTTGGCGTGCAGGCTTTGACCACCGCCGTCAACAAAATCGACCCGGGCGCAAGCCAAATCCGCGAACTGGGTATTTTCGAACCCGAATATCTGACCACCACCTACGCCGACATTGAGTTCCAAGACGGCAAAGTCCACTTGGTAGCCAGCAAAGAGCGCGGCACGGCCGGCCAGGCGGTTGAAAGTCCGAAACGCACCGTGCGTACCGTCAAAATCCCACACCTGCCGATTCATGACGTCATCCGTGCCGATGACGTACAAAACCTGCGTGCTTTCGGCACGACCCAAGCCGCGACCGTCATGGACAAGGTCAACGAAAAGCTGGCCGGCGGCAAATCCGACCTTGAATACACCCGTGAGCACCTGATGCTCGGCGCATTGCAAGGCAAGATTTTGGATGCGGACGGCAGCGTGATTTTGGACATCAATACCGATTTCAAAATTACACGCAAAACGCAAAACATCGAATTGTCGAAAGACGAGACCAAAGTCGGCGCGGTATTGGACAAGCTCTTGTCCGAGCAACGCCAAAAATTCAACGGTGCGCAAGTGCGCGGCTGGGTTGTCTATTGCGGCATGGAGTTTTTGAGTGCGCTCAAAGAGCATAAATCCATCTTCGAAGTGTACAAACGCTTTGACGAAGCACGCGCCTACCGTGAAGGCGATACGCTCAATCCAACCGAGTTTGTCCACAAAGGTATCCGCTTTATCGAGTATGCCAACCATTTCGGCAGCGACGCCGACATCGGTGCGGACAAAGCCATTCTGCTGCCGGTCGGCCGAAACCTCTACAAAGAGTATTTCGCGCCTGCTGACATGAACGCGACCGTCAACACCCGCGCCCTGCCGTATTACGCCAGCCGCGAGAAATTGCAGCACGACAAAGGCTGGAGCCTGCATATGCAGTCCAATCCATTGCCGATTGCGCTGCGCCCCGAGTTGTTGGCAACGCTGACCATGTCTTAAACGGATTTCAGACGGCCTTTAAGGCAGTTTTAAAGGTCATCTGAAAACGGAGGACGGCATGATTACCATCCAAGACATGATTACGCGTTTCGGCGAGCAGGAAATGGCGGAGCGGTCGAATCATGAAAACTATGAAACCATAGATGAAGCGGTGATGGCGGCGGCAATCGCCGACGCGGAAGAAGAAGCGGCAAGCTACCTTCGGGCGGCGAAACTGTTTTTTACCAACGACACTGCGCCGCAGGTTTTGAAAATCAAAGTCTGCGACATTGCCCGCTACTACCTCTACGACGACGCGGTAACAGGCATTGTCGAAGAGCGTTATCAGTCGGCAATCGCTTGGCTGAAGATGGTCGTCAAAAATCCGAATATGCTGGACGAAAGCCGCGTATCGGATGACCGCAGACCGTCAACGTGTGCCGTTTATGTGAATGCCGAACCCGATTTACGGGAATGGCTGAAGGAGTAGGCAATGCGGATTACGGTATCGCACGACTTGTCGCGTATCGCCCAAAGCCTGAACCGCCTGTCGGGCAGGTTGAACGGCAGCCTTGAGGAGCCTTTACGCGCTATCGGCGGCATCCTCGAATCTTCGACCCGCCGCCGTATCGCCGAAACCAAAACCGCGCCTGACGGCAAACGCTGGCAGGATGTCAGCCCCGCTACGGCAGAAGCCAAAAACGGACGCGGCGGGATTTTGGTGGACCACGGCAACCTCTTGGCAAGCATTACGCACGAGGCATCGGCAAACAGCGTGATTACCGGCTCGGTAATGGGCTACTCGGTTTATGTGCAGGAAGGCACGAAAACCATGCCGGCGCGTCCGTTTTTGGGCTTGTCTTCGCAAGATTATCAGGACATTGACGATTTAATGTCCGATTGGCTGGAAGGATTGATTGTCTGATATGGCTTTAAAACAGCATGAAAACTTATTGGCGGTCTATCCCGAAATCCTAGGCCGTCTGAAAACCGTCAAAGGCATTAAGGCGGTCAAGGAGATTGGCGAACTTGCCGAGCTGCTCGCCCAAGGCGCAGCGAAACGCAAAGCCGCCCCGCTGGACGGCGCGGTCTATGTCGTTTACGGCGGCTCGACCTTTGCCGACGAAGCGAAAAACGGCAAATTCCTCAAATCGACGCTGCACTTTACCTTTGTTTTGGCGCGAAGCTATACCGCCAACGGCAAATCCACGCTGTACGAGGTCGGCGAGACTCTGACGGCAATCCAACGGTCGTTTTCAGGCTGGGACGCGGGCGACGAATATGCCGTTACCCCCTTCCGCCGCATCGCCTCGCCATCCATCGAATACAACGACGGCTTTGCTTTTTACCCCATTTCATTCGCCTGCGATACCGTGCAGGCGGCAAACTAAAGGAGCTGCCACATGGCAAAACAAAACGACCACGGCTTAATCTTTGAGGGCGACGTCAAGGTACGCAACCTCAATCAAAAAGGCTCGGGCTTTATCGAAATCGGCAACACCACCGCCCTGACCACGCAGACCAGCGTGGAAACCAAAGAGCGCGTGTCCAAGCAAAAAGGCACTTACGGCAGCGCATTGGACAGCTTGAAAACCGTCAAGCCCACCGAAATCGGTCTGAAGCTCGACACTTTCGACAAAGACAACCTCGCGCTTGCCCTGATGGGCGAAGCAGCCGTCATCGCGGCTACGGCGGATACCGTTACGGGCGAGACCGTGACCATCGGCAAAAAAGGCATGGCGTACAAACTGGCAAACGGCAATATCGACCCGGCTACTGTCAAAGTCAAAAACAAATCCCAAAACAATGTCGATGCCAATCATTTGGACATCAATGCCACCTTGGGCATGATTACCATCCTGCCGGCCGCCGATACCGTCAACGACGGCGAAAACATCACCGTCGACTACAAAACCCGCGATTCGGGCGGCTATAAAGTGTCCGCCGCGACATTGTCGCGCTTGGATTTGGAAATCTACGTCGACGGCCGCAACCGCGTTACCGGCGAGACCGGCATCCTGCATATCCCCCATGCCGTACTGGCGGCGGACGGCAGTATCGACTGGTTCGGCGACGACTTCAACGAAGCCGAATTTAAAGGCACGGCAGTGTTGGCTTCGGGCGAGACTTCGACCTATTCCTTCACGTCGTACAACAACTAAAGATTCGGTAATAAACAAAGGCCGTCTGAAACTGGCTTCTGCGTGTAGGCGCAGCGGCGGCAGGTTTCAGACGGCCTTTTTTAAACGGGGTTTAAAACAGGATTAAATAATGGCGAATATTCAGGCAGGTTTAGAGATTAAGGCGGGCGTGTCCGGCGTTGAAAACATCGACGCGCTGGCGCAGTCCATCGAGGCGGCGGGCATCGATACGGGCAAGCTGACCACCGAAGCGAAAGAGCTGGGCGCAACGCTGGCCAAAGCACAAGCGCAACAGGTGGCGATTGCGGAGTATAAGGCGTTGTCGGCGGAATTGGACAATACCGCAAAAGAAATGCGTGCGCTGGACGAACTGACCGCAACGCTTGAGAAATCCATGCGCGGCGGCGGTACGCAGCAACAGCAAGCGGATTTGGCGAAACTACGCGCCGAATCCGAACGGCTGGCAAAAAGCGAAACCGAGCTGACGGGCAAACTGTATGCCGCCCGCGACGCGATGGCGGTGTCGGGCGTATCCGTCAAAAACCTTGCCGCCGAGGAAGCACGGCTGTCGTCCGAATCCGCCGCCGCAACGGCACAGCTAGACCGCCTGACCGCCGAAGCGCAAACCCTAAAGGCCATCGCCGATGCCAAAATCCAGCTCGGTATCGATACCGACGACAAGGCGCGTCAGGAAATCCAAAAGACCAAAGACGCTTACGAGCTGCTCAAAGACAGCGGAACGCTCTCGCATGAGGAGCTGGCGCGCGCAGCGCAGTTGCAAGAAGGCAAAGTACGCGAACTCGAAGCCAGCCTGAAAGGCGTGAAGCCGTCTATTGCCGAGGTCGCTTCGGAGATTCAGGGCTTGGTCGGCGGCGCGGGCGGTTTGGCGTTTGCCACCCGCGAGGCGATGAAATTCGAAACCGCGATGGCGGGCGTGCGAAAAGTCGCCGACGGCACGGACGAGCAATACGCCAAGCTTTCAGACGAGCTGAAGAAAATGGGCGCGGAATTGGGCATTTCCGCCGCCGAAATGGCAGAGCTTGCCGCAACGGGCGGGCAGCTTGGCATCCCGATTGAGAAATTGTCGGAATTTACCGCCATCGCGTCCAAAATGTCGGTTGCCTTCGGTTTGAGCGCGGAAGAAGCGGGTAATGCCGCTGCAACGATTGCCAACGTGTTCCAAATCCCAATCGGCGAAGTGGAAAAACTCGGCGACGCCATCAACGTTTTGGGCAACAATACCGCCGCCCGTGAAAAAGACATTGTCGCCGCGATGGCGCGTATCGGCGGTACGGCGAAACAGTTCGGACTTGCCGCCGACGAAGCCGCCGCGCTTGCCGCCGCCTTTATCGCCTTGGGCAAACCGCCCGAAGTGGCGGCGACCGCCATCAATGCCCTGCTGCAAAAACTGCAAACCGCGCAAAATCAGGGCAAGGGTTTCCAAGACGCACTCGCGTCCATCGGTACGTCCGCCGACGAGATGGCGGCAAACATCGCTGCGAACCCGCAACAGGCTCTGACCGAGTTCCTGCATAAACTCGAAGGCTTGGACAAACAAAGCCGCGCCCTGACGCTCTCGCAACTCTTCGGTACCGAGTACAGCGACGACATTGCCCTCTTGGTCGGCTCGCTCGGCGAATACGAAAAGGCTTTGGGCTTGGTCGCCGACAAGGGACAAGTCGTCGGCGCGATGCAGAAAGAAGTGGCAAACGCCATGTCCACTAGCGAGGCGCAGATTGCCAAAGCCAAACAGGAAATCATCAACGTTGCCATCGAAGTCGGCGAAAAGCTGCTGCCTTTGGTGTCTTTGTTGGCGAGTACGGTAGGCGGTGTCGCCAGTGCGGTCGGCGCGATTACGGAAGAGTTCCCCGTTTTGACGCAGCTTGCGGCGTTGTTTGCGGCGGGTGCGGTTGCCGTTAAGGCTTATGAAGCGGCTGTTCGCCTGACTGGTGGTGCGGTATCGGCATCATTCGCGACCCAGCGTGTCGGGATTGAAGCAACCAAAGCATCCATCCTGTCTACCACTGTCGCTGCACGAGAGCTGGGCATCGCGCTCAAATCCGCTGCTGCCGGTAACGGTTTCGGTAATGGCGCGGCGGCTGCGGGAGCATTGGCTCAAAATCTCAAGACGGCGGCGTCCAATGCCGGATTATTGTTTGCTGCTTTTGAGGTTGGCCGTGGTGTAGGCGGCTGGCTGCGCGAAAATACGGATTTAGCAAAAATTTTCGGCGATAACCTCGCCCGTATTCCTGCCATTTTGGATAGCCTGTTTACCACCGGCGGTCTCGACAAGTATCACGAGTTTTTCAAAACCGAAGCCCAAATTAAGCGTGAGTTGGAGGTAGCGGATAAAAAAGCCCAGGAAGCTGCCGAAAAAGCCGCCGCCGCCAAGAAAAAAGCTGCCGAAGAAGAGGCAGCTGCCGTCAAAGCCCTGCAAGCCGAATATCGTGCTTCCGCCGCCGAACAAGCTGCGTTGGAGCGCAGTATGGCCGCCTTGCGTGCAGACGGTCGAGAAGCCAGCGACTTTTACAGTGAACTGGCAATCAAGCTGGAAAACGTGCGTACCAAAACCGCCGAACTGAAAGCCGAACTTGATAAGAAAAACGTCAAAATCAGCGCAGATACAGGCGAGCTTGCCGCGGCACAAAAAGCCCTTGAGGCTTTGGGTTTGACGGCGGAAGAAGTAACCACCGGCATGAGTAAAAAGGCGGCGGAAGGTATTGCCAATTTTTCGCGTGTTGCCTCTCAGTTTGGTAATGATGCCGAGCAGATGGGCCGGGTGTTTCAAGCCGCGCTCAAGCAGATGGACAGCAAAGAATCAACCGATGCTCTTTTGGCCGAATTGGAAAAGGTAGGCAAGCAATCCGGGCTGACGGCCGAGGAAATTAAGAAAATCGGAGATACTGCAAGGGAGTCGACTGACAAGGTTGCCGACGCCTTCGCGAAACTCGGCGTGGACAGCAAGGCCGTGATGACGGGAATCAGCAGCGATGCGCGGCAGGCATTTGCTGATTTTCAGACAGCCTCGACAGAAGCGGCGGCGGCCGGTCAAAAAGATGCCAAGCTAATACAGGCAGCCTTTGAGGCCATGATGGGCAAACTTAAAAGCAAGGAGGAATTTGCCGAGTTCCAGCACCAGCTCAAAGCCAGCGGCGACGCGGCACTGTTGACGCAGGAGCAGCTTGCCCGTTTGGGCGATGCAGCTTCGGGCGGTGCGGAAAAAGCCAAAGCCGCCTATCAAGGGCTGAACGATACTGCCGCTAAAACAGGCGAAGCCGCGAAATCCGCTCATGACAAAGGCTCGCAAGCGGCGGAAAACCATGCCCAATCGGTCAGAAAAGTGGCGACAGCCAACAAAGAGGCGGCAGCGGAGGCAGACAATGCAGCTAAAGCGGCGGCAAATGCATCTAAATCATTTAGTGATTACGGCTACCGTCTGACGCAAACGGCAGGCTTTTACAAGCTCAATAATGAGCAGCTGGATTTGATGAACCGACAGTTTTCCGGGATTAAGTTGGGCATGGAGGCCACATTCCGCGCTGCTCAGATGAAAGAGTACACGCAACAGATTTACAACGCGAATACCGCGATGCAAAGGCTGACCAATGCTTCTGCTCAAGGCGCAGTGACACAGGATATCTTGAACGATGCGGCCAGCGCGGCATCTCGTGCTGCCGATAAATTGGGGAATACTGAGCTGACAAAATTCCGCAATGCGATATCCGATGCCCAACGCCGGCTGAATGCCCTGCGTCAAGAAGCACATGATGCAACCCGCGCGCTTGAGGCCGAGCTTGCCGAGCTTAATGGCAATACGGAAGCGATTTATTCTTTGCAGCAAGAAAGAAAAATCCGTGAGCTGCAACAAAAACTCGACAATGCCAACCGCCTCAAACAAACCGACGTTGCGCGCGAATATCAGCGTCAAATCGATTTGCAGCAACAGATTTACAACAGGCAGCGCAGCAAGCGCGCCGAATCTGCCGCGCAAGAGCAAGTCCGCAACCAAGGTTCGTATGGTAACAGTAATGCCGCCCAGCGGTTGCAACAAATCGGCAATCCGCAGGTTAATATCGACCCGGAAAAGCTTAACCAAATTTTGGCGCAGCGCGACCAAGCGGTTGCCGAGAAAGCTGTTAACGGTTTTATGAATAGTTTACAAGCTTCATTAAAGCGCACGACATAATTCAGACGGCCTGCAACCATCTGACTGCAACCATGCCAAGCCCCGATTTTCGGGGCTTTTGTTTTAATAGGGTTTTGAGAAAAATACGCAAAGGCCGTCTGAAATGGCAAATCAAGAATGGACGCTGAAACGGAAAGACACCGGCGTGGCCGTACATCTGCCGCAGGATATGCGCTGGGACGATGAATTTGAATGGAGCAAGGTGGCGCAGGCCGCGCCGCAGCGCACCTTGTCGGGCGGATTGGTCATCCAGCAAGGAATTAAGGCAAACGGTCGCCCAATTACGCTGTCGGGCGATTGGGTGTGGCTTGATTTGAGTATCTTACGTACGTTGCGTGACTGGACGGACGTCCCCGAATTGGAAATGACGCTGACTCATTACGACGGCCGCGAATTTAATGTTATTTGGCGTACGCACAACGCGGCTTTGAACAATGTCGAGCCGGTGCATTACTCAACGCCGGAAACGGATAGCGAACGATACACCGCCCAGCTCTGCCTGATGACGTTTTAAGGTCGGCTGAAAGCAGGTTTAAACAGGATTTAAAAAGGTTTCAAACATGGAAAAAACAACGCGCCTGACGCAGCAGGATTTGCAGATTTACCCCAGCCAGCGCATGACCGATACGCCTGACGGCGGCGGTTTGATGGTCGGTCAGCCGCTGACCGGCGAGGATAACGAGATTTTCCCGCCCGTCTCGGACGTTGACCGTACGATGGGCAGCCTGGACGCGCGTCTGCTGTACCCTGCCGTCTTGCGCAATGATTCCGAGCCGCTTTACGGCGGGCATTTTGTCATTACCGAGCCGCCGACCTCTGAAAACGTGTCTTTTTTGGCGTTTAAGGCGTTCAACTACGGCGAGAGCCGCGCGGATATTATGCCGCGCATTGAGGCGTATTCCGTGCCGACGGTGGAGAGCCGCATGACGTTATTGGGTCGCCATTTGGCAGGCGTGCGCCTTGTGCAGGCGTATCAGCGCGTAGAGGCTCCTTTGCCGAAGGTTGGCGAGCGTTATTGTCTGCAATATGAGGAAAAAACCGAAGATGTGACGCGCCGTATCACGGAGTATTTCCGCATTATCAACATCGAAGATGAAGTGCGCATTTTCGAGATTCCAAAATCAAACGGCGAGGTCGAGGAAGTGCCGCGCCGTGTAGTCAAAATGGAAATCAGCAATCCTTTGACCCGGGATTTTGACGGTGTCGATTATCCGGTCAAAGGTTATGCCGCGCCTAAAGTTAAGATTTTAGAAACCCAAGTTGCAGATTCCGCGGCTTATTATGGTGTCAAACCTGTGTCAGACGGCCTTTCGGCAGGAGATGCCACGCTGACGGTGTCAAGCATTTACGAAAAGCTTGTACCGACCTCGACAGTCGAGACGCCCTATGCGGATGAATACCCTGTTCCCGGTGAAGCATGGGTCGCTGCTGCGCCGGAAAAGCAGCTTTTTGCGGGACATGTCGATAGTGGAACCTTAACTTTGCCTTCGGCTGTTTTACCCGGCAGTATCAAGATTGGGAACTACACAGACAATGGCTTCGGTCAACTTAAAAGCGGGGACAATATCGTCAATGCCGATTACGCTCATGGGCGTCTGAGTGGTTTGCCGACAGGTTATTACACGGTAACTGCGGTTCCGGGTGCTAAATCATCATCCGCTCGATATGCTTTTGCGGTAGAAATTAAAGAAACCAACCACGGTACATCATTTGCCCCTCTGCTTAGACCTAATCCTGCTTTGGGTAGTTTAAAAGTGTCTTTTATGGCTTTGGGAGTTTGGTATGTTTTGACCGATACAGGCGACGGCGTATTACGGGATGAGGCCGGTAAAAGTGTAGGTACGGTGTCGTCTGCAACAGGCAGTGTATTGCTTAATCTACCGTCTCTTCCGGATGTTGGCAGCCGTTTGGTGTTTCAATGGGGAGATTCCTCTGGTTTTACGTCTTTTGATGGCGGTAAGACGGGCGGGAATAATCTGCCCAAGGCAGCAAACGGGGAGTGCACTTATTCCCTGGGCCATCCAATTAAGCCAGGAACGCTGGTGCTTACTTGGCAAAATAACGGTAAGAAAAGAGCGCAAGACGATGGTGCAGGAAAATTAACGGGTGATGCAACTGGCAACGTGGATTATTTGAACGGCACGATTAAATTGCCGGCTTATATTGACTCTACTTCAGTTGATTATGTTTGTGATGAGCCTGATCGCATTCAAGTTGGCCTTGCTGATGGTCTTGGCTTGACCGCAGAGGAAAAAGGAGAGGTTTGGAATATCACACTGGGGACGGCGATACCTGATTGGCGCACTGTTTCTTTAACGGCTTTGGGAAGCTTTGAAGAATATACAAGTACAACTGTTTCAAACAGTTATTCTGGTTATGCAGCAGTAGCAACATTGGGATAGGATAAATAATGGGAATAAAAACTGGTTCAGGCGGTTTTAAAATTGTATTGTCCGCCAACCCTGCGAAAAATGGCGAGTTCGCAATCGGCGGTCGAAAAGTCGAGGGTGTAAGTGCTGTAGGCTCGACAATAATTGTACCTAAAACGGTGTTGCAGGTTGCCGGGCAGGAAAGACGGATAGTAGAGGGAAATATTTTAGGTACAAAATATAAGTACCTAGAATCGATTGAGACCAAAACAATAAACCGTTATGGAAAAATAGTCAGTTGGTATGCAGATTACCTCACTAGTGATCCAGCTTCAATAAAAAAACGTCGTGGCAGCTTGAACGGCGGCTTGTTATTTAATGTTTTGAACGACTTTGATCAAGGAAGCGTCTGTGTTTTTGATACCTGGTCATTTCATGACGGCGAGACAGAGATTATTGAACGAGGCGGTACGCTTTATAAGAATTGGAATGCAGTACAAGGTTCGGGCGATGCAGTCGGTACGTTGACTACTGACGGTAAAGTCATTATCAATGATCGTAATATTGCCTTCCTGAATCTTAAAATTACAGGCGGTATCGTACGCCAGCCACAGATCAAGGGTTATGGTTATGCAGGCCGCACGCCTGCCGCGCCGGTCAAGCCTGAAAGCTTTATCGTTTACGCGGGCAATGGCGAAATTGTCGGCAGAAGCAACGCTGCTGGGGAAATTACCGGCGGCATTACAGGCAAAATCGACTACGAGACAGGCTTCTACGAAATCAAGCGCGATGAGGGTTTTTACCCCGAAGATTTACGCTACAACGCCGTGACACAAGACAACCTGCCTTTGGATTCGTCGATTATCGGCATTGATGCCGTGCGCCTGCCTGCCGACGGCCGCGTCCCCGTGATTCGCAAGGGCGATATGATCGTGATTTCCAACCGCCTAAAGCAGGATTTGGGCAGCGCGTTTACCGCCGCTCAAAAAATCACACTCAACCGTCAAAATATCGACCGCCTCTGCTTGGTCGACAGCAAGGGCAAGCACGTCCTCGCCGAGAAATACACGGCAGACCTCAAGGCGGGCAGCATTACTTTTGCCGCGCCGTTGGACTTGTCGCAATATACCCTGCCGCTGACTGCCGTTTGCGCTTGGGAGGAGGAAAACCGTGTGACCGGCGTTGATATTTCAGGCCGTCTGAAACTCCAGTTTGCGATTGGGCGCAATTATCCTAAGGAGAACACATTTGTGTCTTCCGCCCTGATCGGCGGCGATTTGCTGGTACGTGCTACCGAGCCGTTTTCGCAACAGGCATGGGACAATGTGTGGAGTGATGCGCAACGCGGGGAGCCTATTTTGGCGCGTACCAATGTCAAAGACTACCCGATTAAGTTGGCCAGCAACGGCGCGATTACCGAGCGTTGGCTGATTAAATTCATTACTGCAACCCAATTCGAGCTTTACGGCGAGCGGCTGGGCTTGGTCGCTCAAAGCGATACCTTGACCGATCTTGCGCCGACCAATCCGGCAACCGGCAAGCCTTATTTCACGCTCAAGGCGGCTGCATTCGGCGGCGGCTGGTCGGTGCAGAACTGTATCCGCTTCAATACCTACGGCACGCCGTTGCCTGTTTGGATTTTGCGCAGTGTCCAGCCTTCGCCGGACAAGCAAAACGGCCGCGATGGTTTTACCGCGTGTTTGCGCGGCAATACAGTGGCAGAATAAAAGATAAGGCCGTCTGAATAGTACTTTCAGACGGCCTTTAAGTAAAATGGTTAATTAATTTGCATTTATACCTTTTATCTGTAAAATTGACCTTTTAATCTTTATTCAAATAGTGAAAGGAAGCGGGAAAATGGGGAAAGGCATGAAAATCCTTATTGTCGTGGTATCTATTCTAGTTGGATGTGCGGTATATAATTATTTTACAAAAAGTAATAAGAAAACAGAATACACGATGACCGTTTCGGAAATTGAAGCGGTTGTAGCTGTGAATTTCAACGAACTTATGCTTTGTAAAGGGTATGCCATGCAAGGGCGAAAAAAAGAGGCTAGTGATTGTTGGTTGGCAAATTACGAAAAAACAAAAGAAGGTACTAGATACGACACTGCGGTAAAAGAAATATATGCTATGGCTCAAGAAGATAAGTCCAAGCAAAAGGACATACAATTCTTAAAAATTGCACGATATATAGACATGAACCGCAGTGCATCAATGTATATTTTAGAGGCAACAAAAGAATAAACTTTGAGTGCAACTATGCCAAGCCCCGATTTTCGGGGCTTTTGTTTTAATGGGGTTTTAAATCATTGAAGTAAAAAGAAAGGCCGTCTGAAATGTTTGATACGCAACGTGTGCCGGTAAAGGTTTACCGCTGGGATGACGAGGGTGCGCCGCAGGTTGAATCGGCGGCAGGCAGCATTAAAACGATTTTAAAAGCCTGCCTGGTTACCGGTTATGGCGAGGGCAATAAGCGCAAGGACGGGCTGGGCTGGGAAATGGCGTTTGAAAAGACGCAAGAAGCCTGTTTCCGCAGTATGCACCCGAAGGCGACAAAGTGGTGGCTGGGGGTGGATGACTCAAAATATGGAAACCGTGCAAGATACGTTGATTTATGCGGTCTTTTGGAGCCGAAATCGGCAAAGGCGGGGAAAGTCAAACAAAAGGTTAACAACAGCAGTGGATTTCACAATTTCATCTACAAAAAAGACGACAGTAACCGGGATAAGATCCAATGGGTTGTGGTCGGAAATGAGCGCGCATTTACTTTAATTATTTTATGGCAGGATTATTGCTCGTTTTTTATTTTTGGCAATTTCTCCAGTCTCGCCGTGGCTGACGCCGCGAATACCCTGCTTGGATATGTGTCAGATGTAGACGAGAATTTTATTTATGGCAGTGGCAATGAAGTTGTTATTTTTGTGGTGCCAATGCGTGATTATAAGGGAGATGCTCCTTCTTCTCTGAGTCTTACAAGTAAAGCAGATGGTAATTATGGTAGCTATCCTAATCCTATTACAGGTGGTTTCATAGCGGATGATATTTATCTAAAAGAATTAATTGGTAGTAACGAATATGCCATTCGCGGATTACTACCTGGCTTTATGAAAATTGGCGAAACGATGCCCGCAGGAGACGTTATTTCGATGGGAACGGTTTACGACAATTTAGACGATAGCGAAGACAGATTTATGTATATCAATACAATTGGCGGGGGCTCTTTTTTGGTAAACCTCACGGCCTGGGAGCTGTAAGCCATGCCGAATTATGTTTTCCGCAGCCGTCTTGCCGTTAAACGTGGCAAGCTGCGCGGCAAAAACGTCAATCGCATTGGGCGAAGCCGTGCTGTCAAATCGCTGCATTGGAAATACGGCGGCCACGGCTATATCGCCGGCGAAGGTACGGGCATTGTTACGGTGGGCGGCCAGCCGGCTTCGCGCCGTATTTATCTGTTTGTCCGGCCTAATATGCACTGCATCGCCGATACTTGGAGTGCGGAAGACGGCAGCTACCGCTTTGACCGGCTCAAGGAAGACGAGGAGTATTTGATGGTGGCGACGGATTATAAAAAGCAATACGAGCCTGTTTCTTATGATTTTATTAAGCCTTATGTCGAGCGTGACGGCGGCGGTTGAGGCCGTCTGAAATGTCCGAAGACAAAATTTATGCTGATTCGGCGCGTATCCCTTTGCCTTTCGGCTTAGCGATTGGCTCCCGTCCGTCGTCCAGGCTCTTGCCGTTGGCTTTCAGGCGGCCTTTGCGCCATATTGAGGACGGCGGCGAGATTGTTCCCGATACGCCGCCTAAGCCTAATCCGTACCGCCCTCCGGATGGTTATGCGACTGTTTCGGGGGCGTGGGGCTTTGTGCAGCAGGCGGTGTCAACGCAGGCGGTGTGCGCGGCCGGTCGTTATGATTTGGGCGACATGGCTGCCCAAGTGTCGGGGATAACGGCGGAGGCTGTCGGGGAGGCGGTTTGTTTTCAGACGGCCTTTTCCGATATGCCTGAATTGGAAAGCTGCCTGCATGAAACGGTCGGCTTGTCTGAAGGGGTTGCCGGGTGTATGCAGGCGGTGCAGGCCGGAATGGATGGTCTGGACGGCTGTCTGCATGATGCTTTCCCCGATGATTTGTTCCTAAGCGGCTGTAATGCGGACCGATCGTCGGCAGGTCTTGGCGAGGCTTTGGCGGCGTGTTCGGAGAGTGTGTTTTCCGATGACGCGGCGGTTGGCGATTGTTTGGTATCGGAGGTGCGCGAGGCGGCGGTATTGGCACGCTGTGCGCATTCGCAAAGCCTGCCTGCTTTGGCTGTGCCTTGCGAGTATTATGAGATTCCGGTTGAGCCGGAGCCGGTGCCTGAAACTTATGTTTGCGGTATCCGCCCGCCTTCAAACCGGCTGAACCTGCGGTTTTACCGCAAAAAGATTGCACACGATGCACGCCATATTCCGCTGCCGTTTGCTTGTTTTGATACGGTAAGCACTCCTGTTTTAGACGGATATATCATGCAAAATATTATTAAGGCTACGGTTGACGGCCAGCCGATCGGGCTGTTTTCTGCGTCCTTTACGACTGATACTGCCGGTTATTGCTGGCAAGGCAGTTTGACGGTTTCGCCCGATGATTTCGCCAAGATTAATCCTGATGTCCGCCCGAAAGGCCGTGAGGCCGAAATCGAGGTGCAAATCAATGCGGATACTTTTGTCATCCTCGCCGAGGATTACAGCGACAACCGCCGCTTCGGGCAAAAGAGCTATACGGTAACCGGCCGCAGCGTTACCGCCCGTTTGGGCGCGGACTATGCGCCTAAAGGCCGCGGTACATACCGCAATCCGATTTATGCGCAACAAATCGCAACGGAGGTTTTACGCACGACAGGTGTGGATTTGGACGGCTGGACGATGGTTGATTGGTTGATTCCGGGAGACGTGTATTCGTTGACCGATAAAACGCCGATTGCTGTTTTACAAGAGCTGGCTCAAGCCGCCGGTGGATTTGTGGAGAGCGACCGCGCCCGACCTGTTGTCCGCTTTAAGCCTAAGTGGAAAAAGGCTTCTTGGGAGGTTTCCGATGCGCCTGCCGATGTCAGTGTCCCTGTCAGCGTGATTTTCAGCATCAGCGGCCAGCGCAATGTATCGGAGCGTGCCAATGGGGTTTATGTTTGGCCGAGCCATAACAAGGGCAAGGGTGCGGACGTGTACCGCAACGGCAGCAACCGCGAGCCGCGTGCTTCCGCGCTGACCAATACGCTGTATACCGACCAGCCGGTCTTGCTCGCCGCAGGGATTGCCGCTTTAAGCGAGACTGGCGTTCATAAGCGCGAAACGGTGTCTTTGCCGGTATCGGATAAATACGCCATTCCTATGGCGAATTTAGGCGAGATTTGGCAAATCAATGAGCCTACGGGGAGCTGGCAAGGCGTGGTGGTTGGTGTGTCGGTCGAAGTCAAAATCGAAAACGATGCGCCTGTCGTGACTCAAAATGTAACGATAGACCGCTATTTCGACGAGTGATTAAAGCTGGTTTAAAGATGCTTTAAAGGCCGTCTGAAAGCCATGTTCAGACGGCCTTTTATCTTTTTGTTGAGGATAACAAAATGACTAATCTGTATCAAAACCTGACGGCACTGCTCAAGCGCGAACAGCGCGGCATTGCCAAAATAACGGGCGATTTGGGCGGCGGCTCATGGGCGGCGCAAACGCAAAGCGGCGGCAATCTTGTTTTAAGCGGGCAAGCCGCTTTAAATCAGCGCGTGTTTTATGATGTCTTGAGTAACCGTATCCTTGGTCAGGCTCCCGATACGACTGTTTTAGAGCTTGGCGTATAAGGCTAAGTGCAGTATAGCCAGGCGTTGCTTTCGTATAACGTCTTAAAATAATTATTATTATTTTGAGGAGGTTTTATGCGAACTGAAGTGTTGGGTGTCGGTATTGGCGACATTTTAAAATTTGAAGCCACTACCTTGACGCGTGTGAAGGTAAAAGTGTCTGAGGGTACGCGTGCCGGTGATTGGGTCAATTTCTCTTTGCGTGACAATAAATTAGTTGCTTTAACCGATGAGCAGGACGGATACGCTCTTGTTCAGCCGCACAACTGTATTATTGACCTGCGTTATTGCGCCAAGCCTGAAAATATTGCTGATACCTTGCAGCAAGGCGACCGATTCGGCATTCAATATATTGGCGCACCGGTCGAGCATGAGCGTCATACCGTTATGCCGTCCGGCCCTGTGGTTCCGCCTAAAGAAGCGGAACGCCCAGTGGCTCCTCCTTCCCCTCCTTCTGTATTGAAACGTAGCCTCAACTTCTTCGGCGACTCCACCAATGCGCGTATCGGCGGTCAGGCTGTGAGTGTTGCCGCCGCTGAAAATCTGCCGGTTGTAAACAACGCGCAGGGCGGTAGCCTGGCTGCTTATGCCTTGATGTCGATGGACGGCAGTCCGGTGGAAGTTACTTTTAAAGTTGATACTATTCCGGCAAAAGCGAATGGCGTGATGGTTGATGGCGAGTTGGTTTACGGCGAAGGCGTTACGCCTTTCAGTATGCACTCTACCGTCGTTATTATTGGCGATGACATTGAGGCGGTCATGACCGGCCAAACCGCCAATATTAAAGTTATTCCGCGCGATAGCCAGGCTCATAGCGTTGTTCCGGGTAAAAAATATCCGGTACGCCTGAAAAACAGCGGCGGTGTCGATGGCATTTGCGTGTTGGCAACCGCAAAAAACGACATTAACGGCGCAAATGTCGGTAACTGGCAGACGGTTTTGGAGCGTATTAAAGGCTATGTTGAAAAATGTATTCAACAAGTTCAGCCTAAAGAGTCTCCCCGCTATATTGTCCTGACTGTATGGGCTGATAATAAGCCGGGTTGGGCTAAAGAAAACCACCCATACCGACATCAGCTCAAGGATCAATTTAATAATTGGCTCAAGTCTAAATATGGCAATAATGTCTTTGATATTGAGCAATATATTTTATCTGATCAGATTTGGACGGATAGCGGCCTCACGCCAAATGAGGCGGATAAAAAAGCGCAAACGGACGGCGTAATGCCGTTGTTACTCTCACAAGACGGCGGTGCTCATCTGCTTCCGGCGGTTGAGGCTAAAGTCGCTGAACGTATCATCGCAAAAGCGAAAGAGTTGCGCTATTTGTAGGCAAATATAAATAAAAGGCCGTCTGAATAAGGCGGCCTTTGGGGGGATTTTAAATATAAGTGGGACGGCGACGTAACAGTGCGGCAACACTGTTACGCCAGCCAAGCAGAGTATGCCTGCATTGACTTCTAAGGCCGCCTTAGTCTCTAGAGACCGAGGCATTCTATCTGATACAGGAGTGGATGCAAATGCAAATCTATCGTGAATTACGCTGTAAGTTTTGTGGGAAATTGCTGGCAAAAGGAAGCGGTTGTGTACAAATAAAGTGCGCTCGTTGTAAAAACATCAATTCTTTCAGCTAATTAATAAATCAAAAGAATGCCTTTGAGCATCATATTTAATCTGATTTAGAGCATCGCGAATGCCATAATTTAGGAGTATATATGATGCAAAAAATGCAACAGACATTACCTATTATCCCCTGGATGGGTGGCAAACGTCGTTTGGCAAAACATCTTTTGCCTATGTTCCCCGAGCATTCTTGTTATGTCGAGTTGTTTTCCGGTGGCGCAGCATTGTTCTTTATGCGCCCGGTTCCTGCAAAAGTTGAGGTGCTCAACGATATCAACGGACAGCTCATCAATCTCTATCGTGTGGTACAACACCATTTCGACGAGTTCGTC
>NZ_KV821266.1:108093-128386 GCF_001815615.1 Neisseria sp. HMSC075C10 | reverse complement strand
GTTCGTCCGTCAGTTCGAGTGGACGCTGACCAGCCGCGAGACATTCGCCTGCCTGCAAAACACGCCGCCCGAATGCATGACAGATATTCAACGCGCCGCTCGCTTCTTCTACCTTCAGCACAACGCCTTCGGCGGCAAAACCGTCCAGCAGCATTTCGGGACAGCTACCACGTCAAAAGCGTGGGATGCATCACAGATTGAGGTTAAATTAAAGGCTGCTAAAGACCGTTTAAAAGGTGTTTATATCGAGAATGAATCGTGGGATCGTTGCTTCAAACGATATGACCGTGAGCACACCTTCTTCTATGCAGACCCACCATATTGGCAGACCGCAGGCTATGACCAATCATTTGGCTGGGAGCAGTATGAATTACTGGCCAAGGTAATGGCAGAGAGTAAGGGTAAGGTCATGCTATCCATTAATGACCAGCCTGATATTAGGGAATTATTTAAGGATTTCCGTATCACTCAACTTGAATTGGCTTATACGGTCGGAAGAAATAAAACTGGTAAAACCAGTGGAGAATTGGTCGTATGTAATTGGTAAAATAAAAAGCGACGGTAGCGTCGCTTTTCTTATTTCTCATCATCCGATATAGTGCAAAAGCTGTCGAAACTTTCGCAGAGCATAGAGTGCAAAAGTTACTGCAACAAAGTGCAAAAGTCGGCGGCGGCTTACAAAGGCCGTCTGAAAAATATCATTCAAAGAAGCGTATCTGCTTCTGTGAAAAGGTTTCAGACGGCCTTTTGAATCATTTGATTGAGTCCGTTCGGCGTTTTAATCTGAAATCATTGATAAAACCAGTTGATATAAACGCTAAGGCCGTCTGAAACACTCCAACCCATTCTGGAAAAGCAAATCCATGTCTCAAACTCCTTTCTTCAAAACCGACTGCCCAAGCTGCGGCGCACCTGTCGAAGCGCATTCTGCTTCTGCCGTGACGCTGGTGTGCGGCTATTGCAACAGCATGCTGGTGCGGCAAGATAACGGCGTTGTCGACTCCGGCCGCGATTCCGCATTGCTGGAAGATTTTAGTCCGCTGCAAATCGGAACCAGCGGCACATTTGTCGCTCAACGCTTTACCTTGGTCGGACGGCTTCAGGTGCAATACGACGATGGTGCGTGGAATGAATGGTATGCGCTGTTTGACGACGGCAGAGCCGGTTGGCTTTCTGAGGCGGGCGATTTGTATGTGATGACCATGCCGGTCGAAATCGATAATCCGCCGAAATTTGAAGACACGCGAGCCGGATTTAGCGAGCTGACTTTCCAAGATAAGCACTATATTGCCTCCGATGTCCGCAAAATCAGCTTGAAACGCGCCGCCGCGCAGGGCGAATTGCCGTTTGTTTTGAAAGAGGATACAGAAAATCGGGTTTCCGACTGGCGTTGCGAAAACCTTTTCATTACGCTCGATTACAGCAACAAAACACCCGAAGCCTTCTTCGGTCGGATGGTAAACCTAGATGATTTGAAGCTGGAAAACACGCGCCACGAAGATGAAATTAAAGAAAGCGCAGGCCGTCTGAAAGGCAGTATTACTTCAGAAAACTGTCCTAACTGCGGCTCATCCATTCATTGGGTAAACGGGCTGACTTCCCATCTGAGCTGTCAAAGTTGCGGCAGCGAATTGGCAGTCGGTAAGGATAAAGCGGAGCTTATTACCGCCAATAATCTGCGTTTGTCGCAAAATACGATGTTTACTTTGCCTGTCGGATCGACAGGCCGTCTGAAAAATAAAGAGTTTCATGTTATCGGCGCAATTAGATATTTAGAAACAGATGCGCAGGAAACATTTGATAACTTGTTCAAAGGTGCCAAACATACATTGGCACCAGAAGGGCAGTGGACAGAGTATCTGCTTTACAACCCAACTCAGGGTTTCTTATGGCTGGTTGAAGCTGATGAAGGTTGGAATATTTCCGAAACCTTGAACGATTGGCCGCGCCTCGACCGCAACCGCCAACCGCAAGGCTATGGCAAACTTTATGACTATGGCGGACGGGTCAGGATTGCCAGCGGAGCGTTTTATTGGCGTGTCCGAAACGGTGATTTGAACTATTACAGCGATTACCGAGACGGACAAAGCCGTAAGATTGGCTCCGAACTAAACAGTCACGAAATGACATGGACTAGAAGTGCCCCAATTGCTTATCGGGAAATTGCAGATGCATTTGAATTGACCAATAAAATATCATCTTACACCGTGAAAATGAGTGCAGATGATATCGATGAAAAATTACGACTTCTGATGATTGCTATTTTGGTTATCGTCAATATTCCGTCATTGTTTATGAATGGCTTCGATGCACTATTCGATATATTTCTTATCGGTTGGGGTGTCTATGCTCTTTTTATAGTCGGACGGAAGAGAGATGAAAATGGCGAACAGAGTATCTCTCGAGTGGGATATGTTATTTGCGCAATGGCTTTGATTGTTTTTGTTACGATGATGAATTATGCAGATTTGTCTGATTTGGATGATGACGGTAGCCGAGTTCATTCAGGAGGAAGCTACGGAGGCTATTCAAGCGGCTATTCCGGAGGCCATAAATGACCCACATGCCCGGTAATCATGGTCTATTGGACTTATATGGCTGCGATGAAGCCATCTTAAAAGATGAAGGCCGTCTGAAAACCGCTTTGGTAGCAGCCGCACAGGCAGCAGAAGCGACTATATTGACCAAACATTTCCACACCTTCGGCGGCGCAGGCGGCGTAACCGGCGTTTTGCTGCTCGCCGAGTCCCATATCAGTATCCATACTTGGCCTGAACACCGTTTTGCCGCTATAGACGCATTTATTTGCGGAGGTATGAAATTGGAAAAAGTGAAGGAAGTGTTGTGCAGGGAGTTGGCTGCGGAACGGGTGGATTGGACGGTTGTAAATAGAGGCAGTGATTTGACTTTATTTTAGTTTTATTAATATTGGCAAAAGGGGAAAAAGTTCAATGTCAAGCATACGCCATTTGATATTTTAGGGGATGTTAATGTATTGCTGGTTAAGTGTTATCGGTTCTATAACATGAAGGCATTTGGAAATAATGGGTATCTTACAGAGAAAAGGGTGTACGACTTGCTTTCCTAAAAAATACTGAAAAGCAATAATTTATTATGCTAACCCGCCGTCAATTTCTCAGCTATACAGCCGCGCTTGGCGCTGCTTCTGCTTTTTCTTGGCAGACTTACAAATACCTTAACCATAAACCGCCGGTTTCTATTAACCGTGTCGGCTTACCGTTGGGGCATTTGTTGCGTGACGGGGAATTGCTCAGTCCGCCGACCCGTCGTTATGAATGCAATACGTTGATACTCGGCGGCGGTGCGGCTGGGTTGGGATCATTGTGGTATTTGGCGAAGCATAATCACCGCGATGTATTGTTGGCAGAAGGGTTTGAGCGCAATGGCAACAATGCCGCCTATACATCTTCAGACGGCCTGAAAGCGCCGAGTGGTGCGCATTATTTGGCTTTGCCGTCGAAAGAAAGCGTGTATGTGCGCGAGATGTTGGCGGATTTCGGTATTTTGCAGTCGGACGGCAGCTTTAGGGAAACCGATTTGGTCTATGCGCCCGAATCGCGCCTCTTATATCAGGATAAATGGGTGGAACATTTATTGCCGAAAGAAGATGCGGATTCCAAACGGTTTTTTGATTTGATAAGCCGTCTGAAACAGGCTTACGGCAATGACGGTAAGAAAATTTTTGCCATTCCGATCGCGCTGTCATCGGCAGATGAGACATGGCGCAAACTCGATAATCTGACGTTTAAACAATGGCTTGAGCAAGAAGGTTACCACTCGCCCGAGCTTTTATGGTATCTCGATTATTGTTGCCGCGACGATTACGGACAAGGCATCGGGCAAGTGTCTGCCTTTGCCGGACTGCATTATTTTGCCGCCCGCAACAATGCAGAAACCGTCCTCACTTGGCCCGAAGGTTTGGCGCATCTTTCTGAAAACCTACGCCGTCATGCCGGTTTGCAGGAAGGCTGGCAATGGCCGTCTGAAAACAGTATCCGTTTGGAGAAACCTGCTTCGGTTAATGCTTCCTCCGTCAAAATCAAACCGCTTTCAGACGGCCGGATTGAAGTGTGGTTGCGTGATAATGTAAAAGGGGAAACCGTTGCCGTTACCGCGCAACACGTAATCTCTGCCATGCCGCTGATGGTTGCCGCACGCATTATTGAACATCCAGAACAATTTGGTCTGGATATTCCCGAATACGCGCCATGGCTGGTTTCCAATTTCGAACTGCACAGTTTCCCAAAAGAAAAAAACAACAGCGAACTTGCGTGGGACAATGTGGTTTACGGCAGCCAAGGGCTGGGCTACGTTGTTGCGACCAACCAGCTTATTCGGGTTGCCCGTCCTGAACGCACGATTTTTACCGCCTACGCCGCGCTCAATCACGATACGCCACAAGCCGTCCGCCGCCAGCTACTTGAAGCAAGCGACGAAGAGCTGCTCCAGCTTGCCGCCCAAGATCTGCTTACCGCTTACGGCGAAGGCTTTTGGCGGCACGTTTCCCATGTTGACATTACTGTTCGCGGGCATGGCATGAGCGTGCCGAAGCCCGGCTATTTAAGCGATGAGGCTTTATTAAAAATCAGAAACCGAAATGGCGGATTGTTGTTCGCACACAGTGACTTAAGCAGCTATTCGGTATTTGAAGAGGCTTTGTATTGGGGTGTGGAAGCGGCACGGAAAGTGTTGGCTTAATTGATATAAAAAAGGCCGTCTGAAATTATATTCAGATGGCCTTTGCTCTTTTATCCTGATTAGGCTTTGGGTTTCAAAGCGGCAGCTTCGCGAGCCAGACGGGTGATGGTATCCCAGTCTTTGTTTTTGATGGCTTCTTTTGGAGTCAGCCATGAGCCGCCGACGCACAAGACATTAGGCAGTGCCAAGTACTCGGGTGCAGTTGCCAGGCTGATGCCGCCGGTCGGGCAGAAGCGCACGTCGGCGTAAGGGCCGTAGAGGGCTTTGAGCATGGCTTTGCCGCCGACGACTTCGGCGGGAAAGAGTTTAAGGGTGTCGATGCCGTGTTCCAAAGCCAGTTGGACTTCGCCAGGAGTGGCAACGCCGGGAATCAGGGGGATGCCGCTGTTGTGGCTGGCTTTGGCGAGGGATTCGTGCAAACCCGGGCTGATGGCGAAAACCGCGCCTGCGTCTTCGACGGCTTTGAGCTGTTCAGGGTTGGTAACCGTACCCGCGCCGACGATGGCGTTGGGCACTTCTTTGGCAATCAGGCGGATGGCGTCGAGGCCGACGGGGGTGCGCAGGGTGATTTCGAGGGTAGGGATGCCGCCTTCGACAAGGGCGTGGGACAAATCGACGGCAGTACTCAAGTCGTCAATCGCCATTACCGGCACAACTGCGCCGGCAGTCAGAATTTCACGAGGGGTCAGTTTAGACATTTTAGGTCTCCGTTGGGGACTGTATCGTAATAGGGTCGTTAACATGGTTTCAGACGACCTGATTGTTTTAAGAGGCCGTCTGAAAAGGGTTTAGGCAAATTCGCCGCCGAAGCTCATGGCACCGGTTTCTGCGCTGCTGGTCATGCTGCGGAAGTTGGCGAAGAGTTCGCGGCCGCAACCTTGTTGGTTCGCGCTCAAGTCGATACGTTCGACTTCGCGGGCGTTCCATTCGGCTTCGTTAATCAGGACGTTGAGTTCGCCGGTAACGGAGTCGAAGCGGATCAAGTCGCCGGTACGGATTTTGGCGATATTGCCGCCCATCAGGGCTTCGGGGGTCATGTGGATGGAGGCCGGAACTTTGCCGGATGCGCCGGACATACGGCCGTCGGTCAGCAGCGCCACTTTGAAGCCGCGGTCTTGCAGAATGCCCAAAGGCGGGGTCAGTTTGTGTAACTCGGGCATACCGTTGGCGCGCGGGCCTTGGTAGCGGACGACGCAGACGAAATCGCGTTCCAACTCGCCGCGTTCAAATGCAGCCAATACTTCGCGTTGGTCATTGAATACAATGGCGGGCGCTTCAATAATGCGGCAGCCTTCGCGTACGGCGGACACTTTAATCACGCCGCGACCGATGTTGCCTTTCATCAGGCGCAAACCACCGTCTGGGGAGAACGGGTTGTCGGCTTTGCGCAGGATGTCTTCATTGCCGCTGGTTTCGGGGGCCTCGCGCCATTCGAGTTTGCCGTCGATAAGGAAAGGCTCTTTGGTGTAGTGGCGCATACCGTGTCCGACGACGGTATCGACATCGTCGTGCAACAGGCCTGCGTCCAGCAATTCGCGGATAACGAAAGGCAGGCCGCCGGCTGCGGTGAAGTGGTTCACGTCGGCTTTGCCGTTTGGATACACACGGATCAGCAATGGGATGATGGAGGAAATTTCGTCGAAGTCGTCCCAGTTCAAAATCACGCCTGCGGCACGCGCCATGGCGACGAGGTGCATGGTGTGGTTGGTCGAGCCGCCGGTTGCCATCAGGCCGATCAGGGCGTTGATGAAGGATTTTTCGGTCAACATTTCGCCCAATGGTTTGATGGTACCGTTTTTGATGCCACGTGCGAGGTGTCCGGCTGCGTAGCGGGTCAGTGCTTCGCGCAGGTCGGTATATGGGTGGACAAAGGCGGCGGCAGGCAGGTGCACGCCCATCATTTCCATCATCATTTGGTTGGAGTTGGCGGTGCCGTAGAAGGTACAAGTACCCGGGCTGTGGTAAGAGCCCATTTCGCTTTCAAGCAAGGCATCGCGGCCGACTTTGCCTTCGGCGAAAAGCTGGCGGGTACGGGCTTTTTCTTTATTGCCGATACCGCTGGACATAGGGCCTGCGGGGACGAAGATGCCGGGAATATGGCCGAAAGACAACGCACCGATCATCAGGCCGGGAACGATTTTGTCGCACACGCCCATAAACAGGCTGCCGTCAAACATTTGATGCGACAGACCGATGGCGGTACTCATGGCAATCACGTCGCGGGAAAACAGCGACAATTCCATACCGGCGTAGCCTTGGGTAATACCGTCGCACATGGCGGGTGTGCCGCCGGCGACTTGGGCGGTAGCGCCGTTTTTTTGTGCTTCGTCTTTGATTTGGTCAGGGAAGTCTTTAAACGGCTGGTGTGCGGAAACCATGTCATTGTAGGCAGTGATGATGCCTAAGTTGGGGACGGTTTCCTGAAGCATTTCGATTTTGATACTCTTAGGCATGGAGGCATAGCCGTGCGCCAAATTGCTGCAGCCGAGTTGGTTGCGCTCTAAGCGTCCCATCTGTTTGGCGCTGCGGATTTTCGCCAGATACTTTTCACGCGTCGGGCGGCTGCGCTCGATGATGCGCTCGGTAATTTCGGCGAGTTTCGGGTGAATAGGAGTGGGGTTCATGTGCGGTCTCCTGGCTAAACGATATGATAGGGATTTTGTTTGCGCGTTTCTGATTTTTGTATTGGGTGTTTTCTTCAGACGGCCTTGAGCTGTGGGAATGAATAATATGGGCCGTCTGAATATTTGAAGATTTTCTCTTCGAAGCGTCCGCATATTATAGTACAAAATCTGTAATTTTGTTACAAAATAATTTACTAAGTGGAAGAAATTTGATTTAAATCGAGGTATGGTCAATTCGTAAAATGGCAGGCTGCAAAAGTCATCAAACTTTTATGTTAAATCAAACAATTTGTAAAAATGAGAATAGACAAAATGTGTAGCCATGTGTAGTATTACTACTCATTAGCCCGCTTGTTTGAAATTTTGGTGCAGGCGATTGGTTTTTTACTGCTTATTGCTTAAAGGCTTTTGATTCTAATCGATTTTTATAGATGACGACAGTCCAAAAGTTTTGAAGCAAGCTTCCTCAACGAGAGATGAAACAATGAGTACACAGACAAATTTTGATTTGGTGTTGTTTGGCGCGACCGGCGATTTGGCAATGCGTAAACTTTTGCCTTGCCTGTATCAGGCGCATGTAGCTGGTTTGCTTCATCCCGAAGGTCGTATTTTGGGCGTAAGCCGTAGCGAATTGGATACCGCCGGCTTTTTGGCTAAAGTGGAAACGAATTCTAAAATCCATGTCAAACAAAACTTCTCAGATGAAGCGTGGGCATCGTTCATCCAACGTCTTGAGTATTTGAAAGTCGATGTGACAAAGAAAGGCGATTTCATTGCCTTGGGCGACTTGGTAAAAGCACGCAAGAATACTGAGAATGTCGTGATCTACCTCTCAACTGCGCCGAAATTCTTTGCGCAAGCCTGTGAAAACCTTGCCGAAATCGGTTTGAATGCCGATAACGTGCGCGTGGTTTTGGAAAAACCGTTGGGTACGGACCTGGTTTCTTCCCAACAAATCAATACAGATGTGGCCCGTTATTTCAAAGAAGAACAAATCTACCGCATCGACCATTACTTGGGTAAAGAAAGCCTGCAAAACCTACTGGCGCTGCGTTTTGCCAACGTGATGTTCGAGCCGTTGTGGAACAACAAATACATCGAAAGCGTACAACTGACCATCGCCGAACAGCTCGGCGTGGAAGAACGCGGCGAGTTCTACGACATTACCGGCGCGCTGCGCGACATGGTGCAAAACCACTTGATGCAAATGCTTTGTATGACTGCGATGGAAGCACCGGCGAGCTTGGATGCGGATGCCGTACGCGACGAGAAAGTGAAAGTCATCAAATCGCTGAAACCGCTGACCATCGAATCCGTCAACGAAAATGTTATTCGCGGCCAATATGTTGCAGCAAACGGCATGAACGGCTATCTGGAAGAAGTCGATGTACCGAAAGACAGTTTCACTGAAACCTATGTCGCCATCAAGGCCAAAATCGAAAACGAACGTTGGAAAGGCGTACCTTTCTACCTGCGTACCGGCAAACGCATGGCAGGCAAAGTAGCGGAAATCGTGTTGAATTTCCGTCCGCTGCAAAACCATATTTTTGACAACAGCCAACCTGCGCCGAATCGTTTGGTTATTGAACTACAACCGACCGAATCCGTCCGCCTTTACACTCAAGTAAAAACCCCGGGTGCAGGCAACAAAGTCGAAGTTACACCGATTGGCGTAGACTTGGGCACAGCCGTAGAGGGCCGCCGCGCCGAGGCTTATGAGCGCCTGCTGCTGGATGTGATTAACGGCAAACTCGCTTTGTTCAACCGTCGTGACGAACTCGAAGCTGCTTGGGAATATGTGATGCCTATCCTGGAAAACTGGGCGAACAATACAACGCCTCCGCATGCTTACGAAGCCCATTCTTGGGGTCCTGAAGCTGCGCGCGCGCTGTTGGCGCGTGACGGCAACAAGTGGCACGAAGAGCAATAATATTTCTTTCAGACGGCCTTGTTTTCCAACAAAAGGCCGTCTGAAACCATGAAAGGACGAAACATGTTTGTTTGGCACGAACAAGAAAACGCTGCAACTGCCGCGCAGGCTCTCGCTGATGCCGTTGCCGCTGCATTACAAACCGCGTTGAATGAGAAAGGCCATGCGGTTTTGGCTGTTTCCGGCGGTCGTTCGCCGATTGCGTTTTTCGAGGCTTTGTCGCAAAAAGATTTAAATTGGCAAAATGTCGGCATTACTTTGGTGGACGAGCGTATTGTCCCGACCACGCATGCCGACAGCAATACAGGCTTGGTACGTGAATATCTGCTCAAAAATAACGCGGCCGTTGCCACATGGATTCCTGTTGTTGAAGACGGAAAGTCTGAAACTGAATTACAACCTGAAGTTGTCGTTGCTTATGCATTGAAACATTACAAGCAACCTGACGTGCTGGTGTTGGGCATGGGAGGAGACGGGCATACAGCGTCGTTGTTCCCTCAAGCGCCTCAATTACAGGCCGCAATCAATGAAGCTGATGATCCGACATTGATTCATACTACGCCGGTTACCGCGCCGCATGAGCGTGTGAGCATGACTTTGGGTGCGATTGCCAAAACGCCGAATGTATTTTTGGCTATTCAAGGCGCAGAGAAAAAAGCGGTATTCGACAAAGCTGCTGCAAGGGCCGATACCGAATATCCGACCAGCCTGATTCTCGATCATCAAGGAATTAACTGCCATGTCTACTATGCACACTGAAGCTTATCCCCGCCTGGTCGCCGATATCGGCGGTACGAATGCCCGTTTTGCGCTTGAAACTGCACCACAAGTGATTGAGAAGGCTGAAGTTTTACCTTGTAAAGATTATGATACCGTCGTTGATGCCGCCAAAACTTATTTGGAACGCGCAGGCAGTCCGAAAGTTTTGCACGCCGCCTTTGCGATTGCCAATCCGATTTTAGGCGACTGGGTGCAAATGACCAACCACCATTGGGCGTTTTCCATCGAGACCACCCGTCAGGCTTTGGGTTTTGAAACGTTGATTCTGTTGAACGATTTTACCGCCCAAGCTTTGGCAGTGACCAAAACTGAAAAGAATGACTTGGTACAAATCGGCGGTCAAAAACCCATCGAATTTGCGCCTAAAGCCGTCATCGGCCCGGGTACCGGTTTGGGTGTCAGCGGTTTGGTGCACAGCGCTGCCGGCTGGGTGGCGTTGGCAGGCGAGGGCGGCCATACCAGCTTTCCGCCGTTTGACGATATGGAAGTGTTGATTTGGCAATACGCTAAAAACAAATACGGCCATGTTTCTGCCGAGCGTTTTTTGAGCGGCGCAGGTTTGAGCCTGATTTACGAGGCATTGGCCAAGCGCGACAACATCAAACAATGCCGTCTGAAGCCTTCTGAAATCACTGATAAGGCATTGAGCGGAACATCGCCGATTTGCCGTCAGACTTTGGATATTTTCTGCGCCATGCTGGGTACGGTTGCTTCCAATTTGGCTTTGTCATTGGGTGCGCGCGGCGGCGTGTATTTGTGCGGCGGCATTATCCCGCGCGTGTTGGATTACTTTAAAACGTCCCCGTTCCGCAGCCGCTTTGAAAATAAAGGCCGCTTTGAGGCTTATCTTGCCGCTATTCCCGTGTATGTCGTATTGAGCGAGTTTCCGGGCATCGTCGGCGCGGCGGTCGCATTAGACAATCATTTAAATAACGTTTAAACACACAAACGGCGGTGCAGGGCAGGGGGTGGAAAAAAACCTTGTCCTGAACGTCAAAAAATCAAAGGGTAGAGTATTATGTTAAGCAAAATCAGCGAATCATTGTCCAACCTCTCCGGCGCAGAACGCAAAGTTGCCGAATCTGCGCTGGCCGAGCCGAAATGGTTCGTTCATGCCGCTGTGGCGGAAATAGCCGAGCGTGCATCCGTCAGTCAGCCGACAGTAATCCGTTTCTGCCGCAGCTTGGGTTATAAAGGCTTGCCTGAGTTCAAACTCGCTTTGTCTGCCAGCATCGGCCACGAAGGCATGCCTTACGTTCATGAAGAATTAAACGCCGATGACAACATGGGCAGCGTGGTCGAAAAAGTATTGGGTAACGCCGCAGCCTCCCTCTTGGGCGAGCGCCGTTTCCTGAAAGAATCCGAACTGGAAAACGCGATTGCCATTTTGATGCACGCGCGACGCGTTGAGTTTTATGGAGTCGGTAACTCCGGCATCGTTGCCCAAGATGCGCAACACAAATTCTTCCGCTTCGGTATGTCCACCGTTGCCTATGTCGATACGCATACCCAGCTGATGGCGGCTTCCGTATTGACTGAGCAGGATGTATTGGTGGCGATTTCCAATACCGGCTCATCTATCGAATTATTGGACGCGGCCAGTATCGCCAAAGAAAACGGCGCAGCCGTTATCGCGCTGACCCGCAATGATTCGCCGTTGGCACAAATGGCCGACTGCGTATTGAGCATTGCCACTCAGGAAAATGCCGAGCTTTATACGCCTATGGTGTCCCGTCTTCTGCAGCTGGCCGTTATCGACATTCTTGCCATCGGCTTGGCATTGCGTTTGGGCGACACTGCCAGCACGCAACTGCAAAAAAGTAAAAAAAGCATACATAACAAACACATCGAATACGATAAAGATTGATTCTTCACTGATACCTTCAGACGGCCCCAACCCACATCAAGGCCGTCTGAAACCTCAAAAAACGGAAACCACCCCGTTCCCGTTTCAGACGACCTCACGGCCGTTTTCTCAACAAAACTGTCCACTATCCAGGAGAGCATCCGATGAAACACCTTCACGATTTACCAGCTTGGTCAAAATTATGGATACATTTTGACGAAACCAAAGAACAACACATGCGCGAAATGTTCGAGCAAGATCCCGAACGTGCCGAGCGCTACTGGCTGCAGGTTGGCGGCCTGACTTTGGATTATTCTAAAAATCGTATCAACGACGAAACCATGTCGCTTTTGTTCGAGTTGGCGCGTGAAGCAGGCGTGCCAGAGCGGATGCAGCAAATGTTCCACGGCGAAAAAATCAATACGACAGAAAACCGCGCCGTACTCCACGTTGCCCTGCGCAACCGCACCAATGCCCCCATCGTCGTGGATGGTGAGGATGTGATGCCTAAGGTCAACCATGTCCTGCAACGCATGGGCGAGTTCGCGCATGAAGTCCGCAGCGGCAGCTGGTTGGGCTATACCAATCAAGTCATTACCGACGTCGTCAACATAGGTATCGGCGGCTCCGACCTCGGCCCCCTGATGATGTGTACCGCGCTCAAGCCTTTCGGTCATCCGCGCCTGAAGATGCACTTCGTCTCCAACGTGGACGGCTCCCAACTGCGCGACGTATTGTCCAAAGTCCACCCTGAAACCACGCTGTTCATCATTGCTTCCAAAACCTTTACCACCCAAGAAACCCTGACCAACGCCCTGACCGCGCGTAAATGGTTCTTGGATCATGCAGGCGATGAAAGCGCCGTAGCCAAACACTTCGTTGCCGTATCGACCAACCAAAAAGCCGTTGCCGAATTCGGTATCGATACCGCCAATATGTTTGAATTTTGGGACTGGGTCGGCGGACGATACAGCCTCTGGTCAGCCATCGGCCTGCCGATTATGCTGTATCTCGGCGAAGAAAACTTCATCGAAATGCTCAACGGCGCGCACCTGATGGACCAACACTTCATCAATACGCCGCTAGAGCGCAACATGCCCGTCATCCTCGCCCTTATCGGCATCTGGTACATCAACTACTACGGCGGTGGCAGCCACGTCATCGCCCCTTACGACCAACATCTCCACCGCCTGCCTAAATTCATCCAGCAGCTCGATATGGAGAGCAACGGCAAACAAGTTACCCTTGACGGTAAACCGGTCGGTTACGAAACTTCCCCGATTATTTGGGGCGAAACCGGTATCAACGGCCAGCACGCATTCTTCCAACTGCTGCACCAAGGTACGCACATCACACCGATTGACCTCATCGCCTCCCTTGAAAAACGCAGCAACCTGCGCGGCCACCACGAAATCCTGTTGGCCAACGTTTTTGCCCAAGCCGAAGCCTTTATGCGTGGCAAAACGCCTGACGAAGTACGCGCCGAGCTTCAAGCGCAAGGCATGGATGAAGCGCGTATCGAAGAGCTGGTTCCGCACAAAACCTTCTCCGGCAACCGTCCGACCAACCTCATCCTCATGGACAAAATCAACCCACGCAATATGGGTAGCCTGATTGCCATGTACGAACACAAAACTTTCGTCCAAGGCATTATTTGGGGCATCAACAGCTTTGACCAATGGGGCGTAGAGCTCGGCAAACAACTGGCCAAAACTATTCTTGCCGAATTGACCGGCGAGACCGAAGTGCAAAAACACGACAGCTCCACTACACGTCTGATTAATCTTTATTTGAATGCCAACAAATAAAGCATTTATTTAAAGCTAAGGCCGTCTGAAATTTTCAGACGGCCTTTTGTTTTATTCCGGATCATCCGTAAACGCATTATCCCGAAATATTGGTACAAATGTGGAAAGATACAGTACGAACACGGCGGCGGTCAGAATCGCAGGAACAGTGATGAAAAATATCGGGTTCACGTTCATCAAGAAAGCGCGAGAGATGGCTGCCGTAAAGAGTAGGGGAATGGCAATGCGGCAGAGTTTCGGGTAGTCGAGTTTGGTAAAGCCGCTGTGCCACAGTCCGGCAGTCAGCCATACCATCATCACGCCGCCCATCATACCGCCGAGGGTAATCAGGTGTAATGGGGTGGAGGAGGGCAGATTTTGCAGTTTCGCCGCGCCTGTCCACAGATAGCCTGCGGCGGCAAAGAGCTGGAGCAGGTAATAAGTGCGGACGTAGTGTTTGCGCAGGAGTTCGTGATGGTGCAGTTCGCGCAGCTTGGCGAGCAGGATGAAGCCGACGGCGAGCGCGGTAAAACCGGCGGTTTGCGCGGGCAGCCAAAGTTCGGCGGCGACATGCAGGAGCAGGAAGGTGATGGCGATGTTTTTATAGACGACGTTGGGGATGAATACGGGGTCTTTCAGACGACATTCTTTGAGGGCTTCCGCGCCCAAAAGAATACTGACGCGGACGGATACGAACATGACAGCCGCCATGTTTAAATGCACTTGCGCGCGCAACAGGTTCAAATCGCCGCTAACGGCATAGGCCGTCTGAAAAACAGTAAATGCTGCGAGCAGAATCAGCAGGGCGAAGTTATCAGTGTTGCGGTCGAGCCAAATCAGCCAAGCGCAGAACAGCAGCAACACCAGCCAATAGGCGGCGACGAAAAACGAAGCGGTTTGCGGAGCAAACGGCAACAGGACAGTTGCGGCGAGCAACAGCGCCGCCAAGACGGTGGCAACGGGTTTCAGACGACCTTTATAGCCCGTCCATTCGAGCATAGCGGCAGTCAGGAAACCGCCGTATGCTGCAGGCAGCATGAGTTCTAAGAAGATTTGGCGGTGTAAAATGACGGCACTGGGGCTGATGAAAAACACCAACGGGCCGAGTATGGCAAGTGCCGCCGCGCAGACGAAAAACGGCCGCATGGGGTGGGTGAAAAATTTATTCATCGCTTGGCTTGATTCTGCATTGAAGATGCTTTCGGATTGCTTAATTGGCTCTGGGGAGTTTTAAGCCTGTGTACGTAATGTAATTAGGGTTTACTTACTCTAAAATATAATTAAATTTTTCTTCGAATCCATAATCCTCATCTTGTTTCTTAACTCTTTCTAGAACCTTTACTATTTCAATAAATATATTTTCTAATTGATTTTTTGAGAACATAGCATCTTTCCATACCAAAGTAATCGGTCGTTCTACATTTGTGCTTAATAAATCCCACAGAGCATCAAGATTGTTCCCATAATAATCTTGTATAGAAAATATTTTTGAAATTTGATTATGAAAATCTTGTTCCGTATAAATTTTACTACCGATAATCTCTAATTGCATAAGTTATACTCATATTTCCAAGTTCCAATTTGTATTGCAGAGATATAATGATCAGTTGTTATATATAGCAATCCATTATGGATTTATTGGGCGGACAGATTCGTACCTTTCACCGAAGAGACAAGCCTGCGGCTTGCTTACCCTCTCCCTGGCCCTCTCCCACGAGGAGAGGGAATTAAGCTGTTGAGCCCGAACATTTTCAGGTTTACTTGCCATCTAATTCCCAATCCTGCGCCCTCTGATTTTCAGCAACCTGATTCCCTCTCCCCGTGGGAGAGGGTTAGGGAGAGAGCAACGAAGCGCAAGGTTTGTCAGATACTCAAATGCCTGTATCATTCATATTATTGATATTATTGTTTGAATTGTATTATTTTCAATAATAATAAATAATCCTAAACCAATATAAATAACAGCCATTATCCAACGACTAAACTTCTCTACAATTTCACCAACACCTGAAATATTAGCCAATCTTTGTGCTGTATATACTAAAACAAAAATCAATATTAAAAATACAAGAAGAGTAACTAATAAGTCGACAAGATCTAAAGTCACAAAGTAAGGAACAAAAAGTCCAATATTATCTGCACCACAACTAGCAACTGTAACCAAAGCAACAATACCGACTAATTTTGACAACCCTTTTTCATCCAATTCTTTTTTAGCTCTTTTTTCGCCCTCACAATCGTCGTAAATAGCAACTTTAATACCTAAGTAAATCGGTATTAAACCTAATAAACCCAACACCCATTTTTCCGGAACATAATGCAAAACAAAAGCTAGAAATAAACTAACTAATATTAAAATTACAGAACCTAAATATTGTCCGATATAAATATCTCGATATTCTTTTCTAGTATTTGCTCTAGCAAAAAATATTAATAGTATTACCAACAAATCTACTGCTGTAGCAATATATAAAACAGCAGCAGTAATCACAGTCGAAAACATAAAGCACCTCATAATGAATCCCCTGCCCCCTTGGCACCACGGCTTTTTCAAAAACCGAATCGCGTTCGGATAACAGATTCGTATCTTTCGCTAAAGAGGCAAGCCTGCGGCTTGCTTACCCTCTCCCTAGCCATCTCCCACGGGGAGAGGGAATTGGGCTGTCGAGCCTGAACATTTTCAGGTTTACCTGACATCTGATTCCCAATTCTACGGCTCTCTGATTTTGAGAAACCTGATCCCCTTTCCCCGTGGGAGAGGGTTAGGGAGAGGGCAACGAACCGCAAGGTTTGTCAGAAATTTAAATTCCTATCACTCATAATAATGAATCCCCTGAAACTCTCTTGCCACCACGGCTTCTTCAAAAGCCGAATCGCGTTCGGACAGCGGCGTAGGCAGGGTAATCACGTTTTGCACGTTCATGCCCTTAGTGGAAAGCAGCATGATTTCATGGCTCAGGCGTGCGGCTTCGAAGCGGTCGTGCGTTACCAGCATACACGCCATGCCCTGCCGCTCGATTTTTTCCACCAGCATGGCGACCAAAATATCGCGCAAATCGCGGTCCAAACCGACGAACGGCTCGTCCAGCAAGGCAAGGTCGCAGCCGCACAGCAGCAGGCGCAAAAATGCTACCCGTTTCGCCATGCCGCCGGACAATTCGGTCGGATATTTGTTCAAATCGCCCGCAGTCAGCCCGACTTTCGCCGCCAGCGCGATGATTTCGCCTTCATCGGGTTTGTCCATAAAAATAGCGATATTCTGCATCGCGGTCAAGTTTCCCGGCAGGCGGTTTTCCTGAAACAGAAAACCCGTTTTGCGGAAAGTATTGCGTATCGTGCCCGATTTCGGCGTTTCCAAGCCCGCAATCAAACGCAAAACCGTCGTCTTGCCACAGCCGCTCGGCCCGAACAAAGCTTTCACTTCGCCATGTTGCAGGTTCAAACTGAAATCGCGCACGATGGGGTCGCGGAGAATTTCAAAACGCACGTTTTCAAGACAGAGCATCATCTCCTCCACGGCATAAACAAAATTTCCAAAGGCTTGGTAATCAGGTATTCAAACAGCGATACAAACACGATAACCAACACCACATAAGCCATCACCGTCGAAGTCTCCAGCATCGCCCTCGCGTCCGCAATCCGCGCGCCCACGCCTTCGCTCGCGCCCAAGAGTTCCGCCATAATTACCACCTTCACTCCCATCGCCACCGCAACACCAATACTGGAAATCACATAGCCCGTCAGATGCGGGATATACAGATAGCGGATTTTTTTCAGACGGCCTAATTTATAAGCGTCAAACAACTCCTCATGCTGCTTGTTTACGCTCGCCATCCCGACCGCCGCACTCGCAAACGTCAGCGGCGCAACCAACACAATGATGGTAAACAACACGCTCGGATTGCCGAAACCGAACCAAAACAGAGCCATCACCACCCAAATAATCGGCGGCATCGCCAACAAAATCGTAATCACAGGCTTGAGCAACGCCATCGCCGTCTTAAAACTGCCCGCCACCAGCCCCGCCGCCAATCCCGCTACCAGCGCAACCGAAATCCCCACCACCGACCGCCACAGCGAAATCCCGATTTCGTTTTCCTGAAAATGTTTCAATAAATCCAAAGACTTTTGAAACACCTCCACCGGCGCAGGCAGCATAAACTCGCCGAACACGGCACTGCCCCACGCCCACAACGCCACCACCACCATCGCCACGCTCAGACCGGCAAAGCCGCTCCAAAGGTAGTCGATGATGTAAAACACCGCAGGCTGCGGTTTGCGGATTTTGTCGGTTTTAATCATGGTTTGGGTGTTGGTTGATGGGGATGGTTTGGAGATGATAGGCCGTCTGAAAAGTTGGGTGGACAATCGGACAAACACCATAAGTTCTTTTCAAGACGACTTTCTTACGCTCCTGCTCCTTATGCAGATAACTGCCTTTGGTGGTGATATAGAACATGTTTTGCAGTTTGCGTATGGTGAAATTCTTTAGGTTTTAATTTAAACACACTGTATTTACAGTTAAACCAATTCATCTATACCGATAGATTTTAAGTATTGATATGTCCCATCATAAAACTTTTTTTGACGAGTGTTATCACTTTCACTACCTTCCGGAATCCAGACTACCATGCCCTGTCTTGCTCTTGTTAATAAAACTCGATAAGCATTTTGGGTAAACTGTTTATCTTCTTCTTTATTGATATTTTGCCATTTGCACCCTTTAAAGGATTGGTAGTACCACTGGTTACCCTGATAATAGAAATTTTCTCCCCAAGCCAGACATACCCAATCAAGCTCAAGTCCTTGAACATCAAACTCTGTTGCCACATCTTCTAAAAAATAAGAGGAACGCACATCATCTTTGGGATTTAAAAACCAATTGGCCACGTCGATTTCATTTTTGACATGCACTCCTAATGCTTTCAGACGACGCGCCCCAGATGAAGCCACCAAGCCATAACGCTCACTTCCTTTGGCTTGTGCCTTTACCCATGCTTTAGCCTTTTGCAAATCTCTTGTAAGTACAATAGGATAATTGCTTTTAATTTCTTTCCAAAGTGACTTGGCTTGCTCATCTATGTCTAATAACGCGTGTACCCATGCCGAAACTTTTTCTGACCGAAACGAACGCACTGAAGTAGCCAGATGTAAATGGTTTTGCTTAACGCCTGTCGTAGATAACCAGTTTTTTATTGCAGTATCTTGTAAATAATTGTCTTGATTGACAATTAAATTAGAATAATGCACCTGCCAATCTATGTAAGAAGATTTCAAAGCTTGCATCCAGGCAACAAGACCTGCTTCCCCTGTGTTGATTTCTTGACCTCCCCCAATCAAGCAAACTATCACACACCAATCTTGATGGCGATTCATTACCTCAATCAAAAATTCTGGTTCAGACTTATTAAAATCTGGCCGTCCGCGTTTTTGACGCATAAATTTACAAGTTTGATGTTGATTCCACGCTCGTTGTGCTTCATCAAATACCACAACTTTTTCAGTTGGTGCCTGTGAATTTTCCAAATATTCATCTCTAAAATGATGAATATTTTGAATGAATGCTTTGGTTGCCTTTAATGCATTTTCTTTTTTGATTTTATTTTTAATGACACTATCTCTTGCCAAAGCCTCTTGCAAAACTTGTACCAACGGGCCATTTCCTGATAAGAAAACAGTGTGCTCATCTTCTGCTACTTTTAAACGCTGATTAGCAATATTGAGCCCAGCCAATGTCTTCCCTGCACCTGGAACACCAGTAACAAAACAAATAGCTTTTTTATTCCCTTGTTTGGCTTGCTCAATAATGTTACTAATGCAATTAGCCGTAGCTGACAAATTTTTTGCACCAGCATCTGAACGCGTGATTTCTGCAACATCATGATTTTGATAAAGTGCTTGTGCCGCTTCAATAATGGTAGGCGTTGGTTTGTATGGAGATTGCTCCCAAGCTAAAACATCCATTAGACTAGTTGAATTATAAGGCTTGAAAAACTCACGCAAATTCTGTGCATTCAATAAAATTGCCTGATTTAGATTTTGAGCTTCCTGAAAATTATTTTTGAATTTTTTTGATGCTTTTTCTGCGATTAATACAGGTATTAAATTTGCATGATGGCTACCTTCATGGAAATTTCGTAAATCAAGCGCATAGTCAATCACTTGGTCAATGGCATGCCTATCATATTGTTCGCTGCCAATTTTAAACTCTAGCAAAAAAATCTTATCTCCAAGAATTACAATATTATCAACACGCTTCCCCATTCTTGGAATTAAAAATTCAAAATAAATATAACCATTTAATCCTGATAATTGGGACTTTAAAATGGTAATTTGCTGTTTCCATGCATTTTTTTGCAAAATTTCTAGTTTATTATTTTGATGTTTTTCACTTAATTCACCTAAAATTCTTTGGTTATCTTCCTGGATAAAATCAGCAATACTTTTACCGTAATAAGCTCTTAACATAATTTATCTACCTAATATTAATTGTATTTCTTATAAAAATAGTTCTTCAATATAATGCTTCTACCTATCCCGTTTTCCCAATAACTCCGGCTGGTAAATTTCCACCAGCGAGCAGGCTTTGCAGCGTTTGCCGTAGTTG
>NZ_KV821266.1:102041-107993 GCF_001815615.1 Neisseria sp. HMSC075C10 | reverse complement strand
AGCAGGCTTTGCAGCGTTTGCCGTAGTTGGACGGCGGGGTTTGGCTGCTATTTTAGAAGTTCGCGCACGGCAGCGATGGTGGCGTGTGTTTGGGTGTGTAGGTCATCTGAAAAGAGTAGATCGGATCTTGTATCCGACAGCCCCGTTTAGCCGAAATGTCGGATTCAAGAATCCGACCTACGTTACTGCAATATCAGAGACTGGATTCCCGCCTGCGCGGAAATGACGGCTCTTTGTGTACTGTTCTGACTATTATCTGATAGGTCGTCTGAAAAAAGTAGGTCGGATACTCGTATCCGACAACCCTTTTAACCGAAATGTCGGATTCAAGAATCCGACCTACGCTGCTGGATTCCCGCCTGCGCGGAAATGACGGCTCTTTGTGTACTGTTCGAACTATTATCTGATAGGTAGTCTAAAAAGAGTAGGTCGGATACTCGTATCCGGCAGCCCCGTTTAGCCGAAATGTCGGGTTCAAGAATCCGACCTACACTGCTGATAATGTCCTGATAGGCCGTCTGAAAATGACAAGGCAGATTTCATGGCTACGCCACTATTTTCAGACGGCCTCTATCCCATTTTAAGCCAAGAAAAACCCGTTATCCGGCAGCTTGCCGCCCAAGAGTTTCGGGTTAAATTGCATCAGGATTTCGTAAAACTTCAAAATCTCGTTCTTCACTTCGCTGCCTTTGGTTACCGTCAGCCGTGCGCCGTCCAAGCCCATGACTAGGGCGGGTTCGGGAGCGGGGAGATAGTTTTTGCCGATTTTCGCCGCGCTTTGGCGGTTGGCGAGTATCCAGTTGAGCGCGTTTTTCAAATCCTGATGGAAGAGGTCGAACTGTGCTTTGTGTGCGTGGAAATATTCTTCGTTGGCGATGATGCCCGCCATCGGAATCAGCGGTTTGGTGTCAAACGCCTGCCCCCATGCTTTCACCAAATCAAAGCCGCGCACGACGTTTACGCCCATGGTTTTGCCTTTCAGTAGGCTGGCGGTTGCCATCGGTTCGGGCAGGATGGCGGCATGGTAGTCCTTGCTTAAAAACAGTCCCACCGCTTCGGGCGGCGTAGCGGTGTAGGTGATGCCGACTTTGTGCGCGTCGATTTTCAGTTTTTTCAACAAGGCTTGCAGCACGATGTCGGGCATGTCGTTTTTAAACGGCACGAGGATTTTTTTGCCGACCAAATCCTGCGGCGAGGCAATCGCGCTGCCTTTGCACATCAGCTGCGTGATGCCGTTGGTCAAAATATTCACCATGCCGACTTTCTGTCCTTGGTTGCGCAGGTTCACGCCGACATTGCTCGGGCTCATCATTACTTTAAATTGTCCGCTTGCTACGCCTGCACGCAGTTGGTCGGGCGAACGCCAGATTTTCAGCGATACATCTGCCTGTTTCGCCAGCTTGCCCTGTAACGCCGCTACTGCAATGGTAACGCTGGGCATTGCCGGTGCGCCGTATACGGTAAATTGTTCTTTACCAGCTGCCAACAATGAAGGCGAAACGCCTGCGGCTGCCAGCGCGGCGGTCATTTTTAAGAAATCGCGTCTTTTCATATCCATTTTTTATCTCCTAATTCTTAATAAGCCAGTGTAGGCATTCTTTCAGACGGCCTGATTTTAAAAAGCCGCATGCAAACTTAACCAATATGTCCTGCCCGGTGCATACACCACGCTGGGGGATAGGGCGAGGACGTGGTCGCCGCTGATGTATTCGGCGTATTTTTTGTTGAACATGTTGTTCACGCCCAAGCGCAAGCCGTATTTGTCTTTGATGTTCATACCGGCATACACGTCGGCAACGGTAAAGCCTTTGGCGGCTTCGCGTTTGTCTATGCCCAGACCGCTTGCTATATCAAAATCGCCGCGCGTTTGTTTGGCGACAAAGCGTGTTGCCGCGCCGATGTTGTAGCTGCCGTGGGCAAAGTAGTTTTTGTAGTCGGCTTGGACGGCGGCTTCAAACGGACGGATTTGATAGAGCGGCCTGCCGTCGGTTTCGTTGTGCCCGTAGTTGTAGGCGGCTTTGATGCCTGCCGCCCAATGCGGATTGAAGTTGTAACGCGCGTAGGCTTGCGCGGTAAACAGGCGTGCATCCACGTTGCGTGTGATGATGCCGCCGCCTTTGGAAGCCGTGCCGCTTTGTCCGTGGGCGCGGTCAAAAATAATCAGGTCTTTGACTTCGTCCGCCACAAGCGTGCTGCCTACGTTCCAGCCTGCGCCTGCCAACGAGTTCATATAGCCGTTGTAGTAGTCGTTGCGGCTGTCGGCGGTGAGCTTGATGCGGTTGTGTTTTTCGGTTTTCAGCAGGGGATTGCCTGCGATGGCGGCGGCTGGGTTCTGGTTCATCAGCGCGCCGTTCATGCGGTTTTGTACGATGGCGGCAAGCGAGTTGAAGCGTTCGGTGTTGTCGCCGATGCGTTCTAAGTGAGCAAGGGAAACGCTGTATTTTTGCGTTTCAGACGGCGTGAAATCGTATTTGAGTTCGCCTGAGAAGGCATGACGGCGCACTTTGCCGTTGAAGTCGTAGCCGTAATGGGTTTTCCAGATTTGTTGTGATGAGGCGAAGGCAAGGTTACGGTTCATCGGATGGGCGGGCTGAGCTGTATTTTTGCGTACGTCTGCTTCGTTGATTTCGTAGCTTAAGCCCAAGCCCAGTTTGTGTTGGTCGTCAAACTTGTAAGACAGGGTATCGGCAATGCGCCAGCGGTCGAGGTGTACATCGGCGAAACGGTAGCCGTTGAGGAAATCGCGCATGGCGGTGTGGGCGTTGCGCTCGCCGTTTTGGCTGTCGTTGCGGTAGCTGACGGTGGCGTTGTTGTGGAATTTGCCGAAGTCCGCGTCGTGTTTGAGCGAGAAGTCGTACACTTTGCGGTCAAGTTCTACAAACATTTGTTGCGGCGTGTTGTTTGGACGCAGTGAGTAATTGTCGGCATGGCGTTTGAGTTTGATGATGCCTGCTTCCGCGCTGACCGTATTGCTCAAATCGGCATTGCCCCAACGCGCGTTGAGTTTAGCGATGTGGCGTTCGGTGTCCAATGCGTCGTTAACGAACTGCGGCTGGCGGTCATCGTTGATGTCGTCGTGTAGGTAGGTGAGGCGGTATTCTTGATTTTCAGACGGCACGAAACCGAGTACCAAAGCTTGATTAAAACGGCTGTATTTCCAATCGGTCTGATTGCCGTCGCCGTCTTTATAGCCGTTGGTTTTGGTGTGATTGAGGTTGACCACGCCGTACACTTTCGCCCCACGCGCTTGTGCGGTAACGGAGTTGTAAAAGCTTTTGCCGTAAAAACCGCTGTTTGCTTTCAACGGACGGAAGGCTTGGTCTATGTTTTCGGTAACAAAGTAATGATCGCTGCGGTCGGTGCGGTCGAATTGGTTTTCGGGGAAATAGCCTTGTGCAGCGGTCGGGGCAATCGGTTTGGGAGGGGAAAAGGTTTTGACAGGCTGGATTTCATCGGGGTCTGCCAAGGTTTCGGCAAAGCCGTTTGCGGCGGCAAAACCGCTCATTAACAGGTAAACCAAATGTTTTCGTTTCATCTTCATCTCCTGATAATCATTTTTATTCATTATGCTCTTGGAGAGAAACAAAGTAAAGAAACGATAAGGTATTTATTGTCGATAAACACCTAGCGCAAAATACAAATCGGCAAGGAGGAAAATTTTTAGAAGAGGGGGAGTGGCGGCGCAGGTTGTGTTTGCTCCGAAATCGGGTTTTATCTTCTATTAATATTTCAGGTTGATAAAGCAAAATGTCGTCTGAAAACCTCTCTCTTTTCAGACGGCCTTTTGCTGGGTATAATAAATTTACGAATCATTATTATTTCTGTTTAAATATAGGAGAAACGCATGAGTACTCGTACCGAACACGACACCATGGGCAATGTCGAAGTCCCATCCGAAGCCTATTGGGGTGCGCAGACCCAGCGCAGCCGCAACAATTTCAAAATCGGCGGCGAAACCCTGCCGCAGCCTCTGATTTATGCTTTGGCGCTGGTGAAAAAAGCCGCAGCCGCCACCAATGTTTCCCTCGGCAGGATTAAGCCCGAACAGGCGGATTTGATTACGCAGGCGGCGGACGACGTGTTGAACGGCAAGCTCGACGGGCAGTTCCCCTTAGTGGTTTGGCAGACCGGCTCCGGCACGCAATCCAATATGAACATGAACGAAGTGTTGGCAAACCGCGCCAATGAAATTGCCGGTACGGGCTTGGCGGCGTATCAGCCCGTCCATCCCAACGACCATGTGAACCACGCGCAATCGACTAATGATGCGTTCCCAACTGCCATCCACGTCGCCGCCGCGATTGAAATCAACCGCCACCTTATTCCGGCGGTAAAAGCCCTGCGCGACACGTTGGACAAAAAAGCCCAAGCCTTCGCCCCCATCGTCAAAATCGGCCGCACCCACTTACAAGACGCGACGCCGCTGACTTTGGGTCAAGAGTTTTCCGGCTATGTTTCCCAGCTTGATCACGGTTTAGGCCGTCTGAACGATGCGCTTAAAGATTTGTATGAACTCGCTTTGGGCGGCACGGCGGTCGGCACGGGTTTGAACAGTCATCCCGAATACGCCGAAAAAGCCGCCGCCAAACTCGCCGAATTGTCCGGCCTGCCGTTTGTCAGCGCGCCGAACAAATTTGAAGCCTTGGGCGGACGTGATGCCACCGTTGCCGCTTCGGGCGCACTGAAAACGCTGGCGGCAAGCCTGAACAAAATCGCCAACGACATCCGCTGGTTGGCAAGCGGTCCGCGCTGCGGTCTGGGCGAAATCAAAATCCCCGAAAACGAGCCGGGTTCGTCCATCATGCCGGGCAAAGTCAACCCGACCCAATGCGAAGCGATGACCATGGTGTGCTGCCAAGTGTTCGGCAACGACGTCACCATCGGCATGGCGGGCGCGTCGGGCAATTTCGAGCTGAACGTCTATATGCCCGTTATCGCTTACAACCTCTTGCAATCCATCCGCCTCTTGGGCGACGCGTGCAACAGCTTCAATGAACACTGCGCCGTCGGCATCGAACCCGTGCCGGAAAAAATCGACTATTTCCTGCACCATTCCCTGATGTTGGTTACTGCGTTAAACCGTAAAATCGGCTATGAAAACGCCGCCAAAGTCGCCAAAACCGCCTACAAAAATGACAAATCGTTGCGCGAAACTGCCATCGAATTGGGCTTGCTGACAGGCGAAGAGTTTGACGAATTGGTTGTTCCTGCCGATATGGTTCATCCGCGTTAAGCTTTAATAATGAAACATGCCGTCTGAAAATGTTTTCAGACGGCATGTTTTTATGCTCAGGCTGTTTTTTCCTCAAATAGGGCAAAAATCATTGGCAGCAGATTGATGCTCATTAGAAATATTATTGAGCTCAAAAATGTACGCCAGGCGTAATACCACGCCTCCGTTCTGTCTGCTTGGGGTAGGAGCGATGCAGAATAGCGGTTGTGTAGGGTTTTTGCGGTGTCATTGTTTTCCAAATAGTTCAACGAAAGTACCAATAATTTGCCCGTGTCTTTGTGTTGCAAGAATTTGGCATGTTCAACCCAGATTCCGGGCTTGGCCTGTTCGCATAAAGATTCAATGCCGACACAAGAGGCCAAGCTGTTTTGGTTGTTTTGCAAAATCGACAGCTCGTTTTTTTCAGCCTGCATGGCTATGGGGGAGGTTTGATGAAGGTATGCGCTCATGCCGTTGTTCTCTATTGCTTGAAAATCATGGAGCTGGCTGAATCCACCATTTTCCCAGGCGACAAATACGGCATAGCATCCGCTGAATAGGCAGATCATAGCCAATTTAAAGACAAAGTTTTTCATCCTTGCTCCTTTTGTTTGAAGACGGCGGCAAAGTCAGGAGGCGTGTTTTCTCGTTTGAAGGTAAGTTTAGGTTTATCTGTTTTTATTGTGAGGTTGAGTGTAACACGGGTAATCAAAAGGCCGTCTGAAAATTTTCAGACGGCC
>NZ_KV821266.1:57813-101941 GCF_001815615.1 Neisseria sp. HMSC075C10 | reverse complement strand
GGCCGTCTGAAAATTTTCAGACGGCCTTTTATTATGTGTTTAGATGGGTTTAAGCCAACAATTCACGCCAGCGTTTAACTTGGAAACGGACTTGTTCAGGCGCAGTGCCGCCCAAGTGGTTGCGCGCGTTTAAGCTGCCTTCGGGTGTCAGTAGGCCGTAAACATCGTTGGCAATCAAACCGCTGAAACCTTGCAGGACTTCAAGCGGCAATTCGCTTAAATCAACGCCAGCTTCATCGGCATGGCGCACGGCTTGGGCAACGACTTCATGGCTGTCGCGGAAAGGCATGCCTTTTTTCACCAAGTAATCCGCCAAGTCGGTAGCCGTTGCAAAACCCTGCATTACGGCGGCGCGCATATTGTCGGGTTTGACGGTCACGCCGCGCATCATGTCGGCGTAAATGCGCAGGGTGTCGATAAGCGTGTCGGCAGTATCAAACAGAGGCTCTTTGTCTTCCTGATTGTCTTTGTTGTATGCCAAAGGTTGCGATTTCATCAGGGTAACCAGGCCGATCAGGTGGCCAATCACGCGACCGGATTTGCCGCGCACCAGTTCGGGTACGTCGGGATTTTTCTTTTGCGGCATGATGGACGAGCCGGTGCAGAAACGGTCGGCAATATCGATAAAGCCGAAACGCGGACTCATCCACAAAATCAATTCTTCGGAAAGACGGCTCAGGTGAACCATAATCAGGGAAGCGGCGGCTGTGAACTCAATGGCAAAATCGCGGTCAGACACGGCATCGAGCGAGTTTTGGCAGATTTGTTCAAAGCCCAATAGTTCGGCGGTGATTTCGCGCTGAATCGGGTAGGTGGTACCGGCCAGTGCGGCGGCGCCGAGCGGCATACGGTTGACGCGTTTGCGGCAGTCGGCCATGCGCTCGAAATCGCGGCCGAGCATTTCGACGTAGGCGAGCATGTGGTGTCCGAAGCTGACCGGCTGGGCAACTTGCAGGTGGGTAAAGCCGGGCATGACGGTTTCCACATTTTGCTCCGCCAAATCAACCAAGGCCGTCTGAAGGTTTTGAATCAGGCTTTGGATAACGGTAATTTGATCACGCAGCCACAGGCGGATGTCGGTAGCGACTTGGTCGTTGCGGCTGCGGCCGGTGTGCAGGCGTTTGCCGGCGTCGCCGATTTTGTCGGTGAGGCGGCGTTCGATGTTCATGTGGACATCTTCCAAATCCAGCGACCAGGAAATAGTTCCTTCCTTGATTTCTGCTATAATCTCGGCCATGCCTTGACGGATGACGGAGAGGTCGTCTTCGCTCAAAACGCCCGACTGTGTCAGCATTTGCGCGTGTGCCAGCGAGCCTTGGATGTCCCATTCTGCCAGTCGTTTGTCAAAATCAATCGAGCCGGTATATTTTTTGACCAGCTCGGAAACAGGTTCGTTAAAACGGCCTGACCAGGTTTTGTCCTTGCTCATATCAGCATCCTTAAAATATAAATAAAAAAACAGGGTCTACGTCTTCAATATAGCAGACCCGTCTATACATTATGAAAGAAAACGGTTGAAATCATGTCTATTATACGTCAAATAAACCAGAATTTCGCAGTGCCGGATTTGCGCAATTCCGCAACTTTGGTGCGCCTGCTCATTGTTTTGTTAATCAGTTTGTTTATCTTTCCGTTGATGACGGTATCGGGCGTGCCTTATCCGGAACAGATTTTCCAACATTTTTCATGGGCTTGCCCCGTCATCCTTTTAATTTTACTCAAGGTCTATTTCTTACAGGCATTTGCGCCGTCCCTGCTTCGCTCGCAGTACAGCGTCGTGGTTTCCTACGTCTCCAACCTGCTGATTTTCTTGTTTGTCGATCTAGTGATTTTGAAGACGGAAATTTGGCCGCTGATTCAACACTTCTTCTTGCTGACCTTTTTTTGTTTCAGTTTCATGTACATCGAAGCAGCCCGCCGCAACAGCCTTGCGCCTTCCATTTCCGAAGCCAGACTGAGCGCGTTGACAGCGCGTATCCGTCCGCATTTCTTGTTTAACAGCTTGAATGCCGCCATCAGCTTAATCCGTCTGCGTCCGTATGACGCGGAAACTTTGCTGGAAAATTTGGCCAACTTGTTCCGCGCACAACTGCGCGACGGTAGTCAAAACAGCACCTTAGGACAGGAAATCGAGTGGGCGCAGGAATATATTGCCATCGAGCAAATCCGCATGGGACATATGCGCGTACAGGTTATGTGGCAACACCATGCACCCGACGATGCAGAAACGCCGCATTTGCTGTTGCAACCGCTTTTGGAAAATGCTGTATTCCATGGTGTCGAATCTATCCACCGTCCAGGGATAATTACGGTATTAACAAAATTGGAGAAATCATCTATTTTCATCAGTATCGAAAATCCGTGCGGAACGGAACCTAACGAAAATACCAAGCCGCATAAAGGCAATTCTATGGCTCTGCGCAATCTGAAAGAGCGCCTGACTTTGATGTATGACACCGATGCGAAAATCAGAAGCATCCAATCAGACGGCCTGTTCCGCGTTGAAATCATATTGCCGTACCGTAAAAAATCAGCCGAAGTTTCCCGTCTGTTTGGCTAAAACGCTTAGAAGAGGGCGGCTTTGGATAGGTTGGACTATTAATACATTAAACAAAATAGTTTAAATTTATTACGTTCAGTAACATAACTGTTCCCATTTTTTGAAAACTGGTCTATGATACTTAAAAGGATTGTTTACAATCCTTAATTGCAAATCATTTGCAATTGTCCAGAAGAAAAAACAGAAAAAGGAACAAAGAGATGTTAGAAGCCTATCGTAAAGCCGCCGCCGAGCGCGCCACCCTTGGTATTCCCCCCCTTCCTCTGACTGCTCAGCAGACTGCTGATTTGGTTGAGCTGCTGAAAAATCCACCTGCCGGTGAAGGTGAGTTCTTGGTTGAGCTGTTGGCTCACCGCGTACCACCCGGTGTGGACGATGCCGCCAAAGTTAAAGCCTCATTTTTGGCAGCCGTTGCCGAAGGCAGCGCATCCAGTCCGCTGATTTCCCCTGAGTATGCTACCGAGCTGTTAGGTACCATGCTTGGCGGTTACAACATTCATGCACTCATCGAACTCTTGGACAACGACAAACTTGCACCTATCGCTGCAAATGGTCTGAAACATACTCTGTTGATGTTTGACTCTTTCCACGATGTTCAAGAAAAAGCCGAAAAAGGCAATAAATACGCGCAAGAAGTATTGCAATCTTGGGCAGATGCCGAATGGTTCACTTCTCGTGCCAAAGTTCCAGAAAAAATCACTGTTACCGTATTCAAAGTCGACGGTGAAACCAATACAGACGACCTCTCTCCTGCACCTGACGCATGGAGCCGTCCTGATATCCCTCTGCACGCGCTGGCGATGTTGAAAAACCCGCGCGACGGCATCAATCCTGACAAACCGGGCGAAGTCGGTCCGATTAAATTATTGGAAGAACTCAAAGCCAAAGGCCATCCGGTTGCTTACGTTGGCGACGTGGTCGGTACCGGTTCTTCACGTAAATCTGCTACCAACTCTGTGATTTGGCATACAGGCGAAGATATTCCGTTCGTACCGAACAAACGTTTCGGCGGCGTATGCCTGGGTGGCAAAATTGCTCCTATCTTCTTCAATACTCAAGAAGACTCCGGCGCACTGCCGATTGAAGTCGATGTTTCCGCGCTGAAAATGGGCGATGTCGTCGATATCCTGCCTTATGAAGGCAAGATCGTGAAAAATGGCGAAACCGTTGCCGAATTCAGCCTGAAATCACAAGTATTGCTGGATGAAGTACAAGCCGGTGGTCGTATCAACCTAATTATCGGTCGCGGTCTGACTGCCAAAGCGCGCGAAGCACTGAAATTGCCTGCTTCTACCGAGTTCCGTCTGCCTCAAGCACCAGCTGAAAGCAAAGCCGGTTTCACCTTGGCGCAAAAAATGGTTGGTCGTGCCTGCGGTTTGCCGGAAGGTAAAGGCGTGCGTCCGGGTACTTACTGCGAACCACGCATGACTACTGTCGGCTCGCAAGATACTACCGGCCCTATGACTCGCGACGAATTGAAAGACCTGGCTTGCTTGGGCTTCTCAGCAGATATGGTGATGCAGTCTTTCTGTCACACCGCCGCTTATCCAAAACCTGTCGATGTGAGAACCCATAAAGAATTGCCCGCCTTCATTTCTACCCGTGGCGGCGTATCCCTGCGTCCGGGCGACGGCGTGATTCACTCATGGCTCAACCGTCTGTTGTTGCCTGATACAGTCGGTACCGGCGGCGACAGCCACACCCGTTTCCCTATCGGTATTTCTTTCCCTGCCGGCTCCGGCTTGGTTGCTTTCGCAGCAGCTACTGGTGTAATGCCGCTCGATATGCCTGAGTCTGTATTGGTACGCTTCAGCGGCAAACTGCAACCGGGCGTAACCCTGCGCGATTTGGTGAACGCCATTCCGTTGTACGCGATTAAACAAGGCCTGCTTACTGTTGCTAAAGCCGGTAAGAAAAATATCTTCTCCGGCCGCATCCTCGAAATCGAAGGTCTGCCTGATTTGAAAGTGGAACAAGCCTTTGAATTGACTGACGCGTCTGCCGAACGTTCTGCTGCAGGCTGTACTGTGAAGCTCAACAAAGAGCCGATTATCGAGTACATGAAATCCAACATTGTGTTGATGAAAAACATGATTGCCGACGGCTATCAAGATTCGCGCACTTTGGAACGCCGTATCAAAGCCATGGAAGCATGGCTGGCGAACCCGGAGCTGCTCGAAGCGGATAAAGATGCCGAATACGCCGCCGTGATTGAAATCAACATGGACGACATCAAAGAGCCGATTATCGCCTGCCCGAACGATCCGGACGATGTATGCTTCATGTCCGAACGTTCCGGCACCAAAATCGACGAAGTGTTCATCGGTTCTTGTATGACCAACATCGGTCACTTCCGCGCTGCCTCCAAACTTTTGGAAGGTAAGTCCGACATCCCCGTCCGCCTGTGGATGGCGCCGCCGACCAAAATGGACGCGAAAGAGTTGTCCGACGAAGGTCACTACGGTGTACTCGGCCGTGCAGGCGCTCGTATGGAAATGCCGGGTTGCTCATTGTGTATGGGTAACCAAGCACAAGTACACGAAGGCGCGACTGTAATGTCCACTTCTACCCGTAACTTCCCGAACCGCTTGGGTAAAAACACCTTTGTTTACCTCGGCTCGGCTGAGTTGGCGGCAATCTGCTCCAAACTGGGTAAAATCCCGACTGTTGAAGAATACCAAGCCAATATCGGTATCATCAACGAGCAGGGCGACCAAATCTACCGCTACATGAACTTCAACGAAATCGACAGCTACAATGAAGTAGCCGAAACCGTGAATGTTTAATATAGCAAGGTAAACCGATTTTCAGACGGCCTTAAATAATAAAGTCCGTCTGAAACGGAAAAATAAAGGGCGTGTTCATCACGTCCTTTTTATTTTTAGTTTAATAAAAGGCCGTCTGAAAGATAAGTTTCAGACGGCCTTTGCTTAGGATAAATAATCAGAAAACCGATTAATCAGCGTTGTTTACTTTACGCCAAAACCAGGTTGGAGCAGGGCGCAAGTCTGACGCTCGTGACGGCTGCGGCGTGTTCTGCCGGCAATTTTGCCGCAGACAATACCCGGATCGTTTTTCTCTTCTGCTTTTTTCGAGTTTTTGTCTGACTTATTCGCGTATTCGTTGCGTTTGTTTCTATCATCGCGGCGGGAGCGGCTGTCGTTGTGCTGAACCGCTTCATCTTGATTGTCGTTGCCCCACCAATGCGGCTCAAAGCCTTCGATGCGTTCCACATTCAAATCGCTGCCGATCAGCTCTTTAATGGATTCAAACATTTTCTGTTCGGTTTTATCCATCAAGGAAATGGCAACGCCGTCAGCACCGGCCCGGCCGGTACGTCCGATGCGGTGGACGTAGTCTTCAGGTTGGGTCGGCAGCTCGTAGTTGATGACGAAAGGCAACTCGGCAATATCCAGGCCGCGTGCGGCAACGTCGGTGGCAACCAAAACGCGTAATGTACCTTCTTTAAAGGCATTGAGGGTTTCCAGTCGGCTTTGTTGGGATTTGTCACCGTGGATGGATTGGGCGGCAATGTTGCGGCGGACGAGGTCGCGGGTAACTTGATCGACGCTTTGTTTGGTTTTGCAGAATACAATGACTTGATTCATATGCAAATCAACAATCAGACGTTCGAGTAGGTTGCGTTTTTTAAGTGCATCAACGGCAATGATGTGTTGCTCGACATTGGCGTTGGTTGTGTTTTGTGCAGCCACTTCAACCATTTCCGGCGTGTGCATAAAATCTTGCGCAAGCTTGCGGATAGGAGGTGAGAAAGTGGCGGAGAAAAGCAGGGTTTGTCGCTGTTTGGGCAGCATCTGCATGATTTTGCGGATATCGTCGATGAAACCCATATCAAGCATACGGTCGGCTTCATCGAGTACGACGATTTCAACTTTATTTAAATTGATGTTTTTTTGTTTGACGTGGTCAAGTAGTCGGCCAACCGTAGCAACAACGATTTCGCAACCGGCGCGCAAGTCGGCAGTTTGTTTGTCCATATTGACGCCGCCGAAGAGGACAGTATGGCGCAAAGGAAGATTTTTAATATAGGCCTGCACGTTTTGATCGATTTGATCGGCCAGTTCGCGGGTAGGGGTCAATACCAACATGCGGACAGGGTGCATGGCTGGGGAGGTGCTGGATGTGGCGTAGCGTTTCAGGCGTTCGAGACTGGGCAGCATAAAGGCGGCGGTTTTACCTGTGCCGGTTTGTGCTGCGGCCAAAAGGTCGTGTCCTGCCAATGCTTTAGGAATCGCTGCGGCTTGGATAGGCGTCGGGTTTTCATAACCCTGATCGGTCAGGGCAGAGACTAATTCGCTGCCTAAACCGAGTGAAGAGAAAGGATTCATGATGGTGGCTTTCTGTTCAGACGGCCTTTTGAATAATGAGGCCGTCTGAAAAATCTGATTCTGAAATGGATAAACCGCAGTATGATGTTGATTCTGCGGTTTGAAAAAAGGGGTACGGAACTATCCGGTAAGTAGTCCATTATGCCATAAAAAGAGGGACTCCCCAAATGATGGTTGCGATTAGCAACAGCCACGTTTTGATATTTTTACAGTGAAAAAACAGAAAAAATGACTAGTCTGCAAGATTTTGAGTTTATTGGGGATTAAGCATTTGTCTTAACTTCAATAGAATTAATTTATCAAAAACTTACAGGTTGAAATGAAACTAAATTGCACTCATGTACTCAATATTGAGGTGCAGAGCTTGTTTTGTAGCCTGTATCTCCCGTTTAACGGTAAACCATAAAATCAAAATTTAGGAATATACAATTATGAAAACTTTATTAATCGCTCTTGCAACCGGTAGCCTGATGTTGGCAGCTTGTTCTTCTTCCAAACCTGAAGAAGCGGCAGTGCCACGCATCACTGTTGAAGAAGCAATGACTCAATGCCAACAAGCATCTGGTGAAAATGCTGACCGCGCTGTATTTGATGCTTGCATGAAAGGCAAAGGCTATCAACGTACAGCTGAATCAGTTGCTTCCGATCCTGCTGCGAGCCTGTAGCTGATTCTGAAACTGCTGTTCCTGCTAAAAAAGCTGTTAAAAAAGCAAAAAAATAAGTTTCATAAAATTCAAGGAAGTCACCATCATCAATACTCCGGATGAAGGCAGACTTAGAGCAACTTGAAAACAAAGGCCGTCTGAATATGTTTCAGACGGCCTTTGTTTTTTCATGTATAAGGCCATTATTCAAAGATATGCTTTTGGTTTTATTAAAAAATAAAAAAGACGTGTAACGGTTACACGTCTTTTTTAGAGAATGATCCTTATTGCTTATATTCGCTGCCGTCTTCACGGAAAAGTTTTGGCTGATCGCCTTTTTCCACGACCTCTTTATTGATGACGACTTTTGCTACGCCTTTCAAATCTGGCAGGGCGTACATGGTGTCCAAGAGGCAACGTTCGACGATAGAACGCAGACCGCGCGCACCGGTTTTGCGTTCCATTGCCAGTTTGGCGATGCTGCGCAAAGCGTCTTCTTCAAACTCAAGGCCGACATCTTCCATTTCAAACAAGGTTTGATATTGTTTGACCAAGGCATTTTTCGGTTCGGTCAAAATGTTGACCAAAGCATCTTCGTCCAATTCTGCCAATGTGGCAATCACGGGCAGACGGCCGATAAGCTCGGGAATCAAACCGAATTTAATCAAATCTTCAGGCTCGACTGTTTCAAACAGTGCTGAAATATCGGCGTTTTCATCTTTGCTGTGTACCGCTGCACCAAAGCCGATACCGCCTTTTTCAGTACGTTGTCGGATGACTTTTTCCAAGCCGGCAAATGCGCCACCGCAGATAAAGAGGATGTTGGTAGTATCAACGTTGATGAATTCTTGGTTTGGATGTTTGCGGCCGCCTTGAGGGGGAACGCTGGCTACCGTGCCTTCAATCAGTTTCAGCAAGGCTTGTTGCACGCCTTCGCCGGATACGTCGCGCGTGATGGACGGATTGTCGCTTTTGCGTGAAATTTTATCGATTTCATCGATATAAACGATGCCGCGCTGGGCTTTTTCAACGTCAAAATCACATTTGCCCAAAAGTTTGGTGATGATTTGTTCGACGTCTTCACCGACATAACCGGCTTCGGTCAAAGTTGTGGCATCCGCCATGACAAAAGGTACATCCAGTTTGCGCGCCAAAGATTGCGCCAACAGGGTTTTACCTGAGCCGGTAGGGCCGATGAGCAGGATATTGGATTTGGACAACTCGACTTTGCCCTCCGCTTTCGGGTGGCGCAGGCGTTTGTAGTGGTTGTAAACCGATACTGCCAACGCTTTTTTTGCGTGTTCCTGACCGATAACGTGGTCGTTGAGGTTGGCAACGATTTCGGCCGGGGTAGGCAGTTTTTTCTCGGCGTTTTCTTCTTTCGCTTTGACAAGCTCGTTTTCAATTTCGCCGAACTCGTTGTCTTGCAGCATTATGCCGCAAGTTTCTACACATTCGTTGCAGATGAAGGCGTGTTCGCCTTCGATCAGGTTTTTAACGTCGTTTTCGGACTTCCCGCAGAATGAACAGGTGCGTTTTTCTTCAGACATAATAATTTCTTCGTATGGTTGTATGGAGGCTGTGTTGTAAAGGGGGAACAGATATTTCGGGCGTATTGCCGGATTGAGGGAATGCCTCTGACAAAGGAGCCTAAGTATAATGACTATCTTGTGTTTTTTCAAATCAGAGCAGGCATTGCGCCGTATCGTCTAAGAAACAGATGCGGACGTTGGATTTGAATATCTCGCAAACAAACGCAAAGTTTTCTCAACTCGCTTTACAATTGTTGAAAAATTTAACAGAATGTTGAATTAAATGTATTTTTTTGAATTGGCAGATATGAAAATCTATAAAACTTTAGGAATGGTATGGACAGGTGTGGCATTGGCCTTTGCTTCTGCGCCTGCCGTTGCCAATGATATGGATGTATTGGGACAATTTTTGGAGCAAAATTTCCCAGTGCAAAATGACCCGCTGGAAGCTTTTGCATTGAGTCATGCCGACCAAGTCGAAGCTCAAGCCGCTTTGGCAGGTCCTCTGCTGTCTTCGCAATCTGCTTTGATTTTCAATAATAAAACCGGTGAAGTGCTGTATCAGAAAAACCCTGATCGTGTCATGCCGATTGCCTCTATTTCTAAATTGATGAGTGCGATGGTGGTGTTGGATGCGCATCTCGATATGAACGAGCCGATTACGATTACCGAGGCTGAAATCGACCGCCTGAAAGGTACAGGCAGCCGTTTGAGCATCGGCACGACGCTGACACGCGGCGAACTGTTGCACCTGAGCCTGATGAGCAGTGAAAACCGTGCTACTCATGCATTGGGCCGTACTTATCCGGGCGGTATGAGCGCATTTGTTGCGGCTATGAATGCCAAAGCGCAAAGCCTGGGCATGAGCAGCAGCCGTTTCTATGAGCCTACCGGTTTGAATTTCCAAAACGTTTCCACTGCACGCGATTTGAACCGCATGGTTGCGGCAGCCAGTAAGTATCCGCTGATCCGTAAAAATTCGACTTCAAATTACGGCTCGGTTTGGACGGCAAATGGTCGTCAAAACTACAAAAACTCCAATGCCTTGGTGCGTGAGGGCAGCTGGAATATCGAATTGCAGAAAACCGGCTATATTCGTGAAGCAGGACGTTCTATGGTGGTTAAGGCCAATGTACAGAATCAGCCGATTACCATTGTATTGCTCAACTCTCCGTCTTCCACAACCCGCGTGAACGATGCGCGTAAGATTGAGTCTTGGATGCTGCAGCGCCGTTCTTAAATATTACGCTTAAAGGCCGTCTGAAACCGTTCAGACGGCCTTTTGTGTAAAGGGTATTAAATTTGGGTACAATGTCGTTACATTAATTTTAAAACACAGAGAGAAAACATGTTGAAAAAATGGAATAAAAAATATTGGGCCGGTATGGGTGTGATTTTGGCGTTGACCGGCTGTACTTCTGTAGCGGATATGGTTGGCTATGATACTGCGACTTTGAATGAAGATGCTGCCAAAAGTTACTCACAAGTCATTCAAAACGCGCGTGGTCAAAAAGCTTTGGATGTTTCATCTCCAACTGCTCAACGCGTTCAACGCGTGTTTGCACGTCTGCGTCCTCATGCTGAGCGCGCCAACAAAACCGGCGTGCCTTTCAACTGGCAGATGAACGTTATCCGCAGTGATGAAATGAACGCATGGGCAATGCCAGGCGGTAAAATGGCCGTGTACACCGGTATAGTAGAGAAATTGAAGCTGACTGATGATGAAATTGCCGCCGTTGTCGGCCATGAAATGACCCATGCTCTGTTGGAACACAGTAAAAAAGCCTTGGGCGGACAAGTATTGACCGGCTTGGGCGGTTCGATTTTGGCCAGCTCAACCGGTGTGGATGGTGATTTGGTCGGCTTGGGTGCAGATTTGTTGGCAACCAAACCGTTCTCACGCCATCAGGAAAGCGAAGCGGATGCCGGCGGTGTGCGTTTGATGGCTGAAGCAGGCTACAACCCTGAGGCTGCGGTAAGCGTGTGGGAAAAAATGAACAAAGTACAGGGCGGCAGCTCATTGTCTATTTTGTCGACCCACCCGACCAATCAGGCGCGTATCAATGCAATCCGTAAAATGTTGCCTGAAGTAATGCCGATTTATCAGAAAAACAAGCGTTAATTCGATGTATTGATGATTTTGCCGGTTTGAACAGATGATTCAAACCGGCAAAGTTTTATGGTTTCAGCCTGACAGTTTGGCAAATTTATCCCAATTTGCCTGAACGTAGGCTGCCGCAGTTTCCAAGTCTTCGTCGGCAACGTCATAATAATCGCCGTCAAGCTCTTCAAAATCGGGAAAAGCTTTGCGGATTTCGTCGAAATCCTTTTGCTCGTCTGCCATTTTTTCAATGGCTTCGCCGTGTTTTTCGTACAAGGCTTTGGCTTTGTCTAAGATTTTCGGTATCGGTTTGATGCGCCAGCGGCGCAGGCTGTCGGCAACCGGGTTGCCAAAGATGTATTCTCCGTATCCTGAAGCGATAAGCTGTACGAAGCCGCCTTCTTGAACTTGGCTGTCGAGGTAGCAAAGGGCGGTCAATGTATGCTGTTCGTCGTTGAGGCCGGACATTTCCTCGTCGCCTGCCTGTTCGGTGTGGTCCAAATAGGCTGCGCTGAGTGTATAAAGAAATGAGGCGGAATCGGAAGTATCGAAATCTTGAAGGCGGAGCAGGGTAGTCATCATCATCAAAGGCCGTCTGAAAAAAGTGATTATATAATGTTTTCAGTCTGAACCTAGCAGCCGTTTTGCTTTACAATATCGGAAGATAAGAAAACATAGTGAGGAACCAAACCATGAGTACACAGTCTGAAAAAAACGTTGTAGTCATCAAACCGCAGGATTTGCCGCTGCATTGCTCCGGCCCTAATCATGAAACATGGAACGGCCATCCGCGCGTGTTCTTGCCGATTCAGTCCAATAGTGAGATTGAATGCCCGTATTGCGGCACTTATTACCGTCTTGATGGCGAGATTCCGCATCATCATTACTAATCTATGTCTATGTCGAACAAAATCATCTGCGCTTTGTGCGTGAGTTTGTGCGCTGCGTGCGGCTCGTATAAGGCCGTGCGCCCTGACGCGCCGTTACCGGTCATTGCACAGGCGCAGACGTATTCTGTCCGTTATCAATCCGCACAAGGTCGGACGATTACTGCAATTTATATCAACAGCCACAGCCCGATGATGGTTGAGCTGCGTGAAGGCAATACGGTTGAGAAACTGGTGCAAGTCCGCTTGCGGAGTCAGGGCGTCGAGTACGCCAATCCAAGCTCGCGTTGGCAGATTGGCGACGGGTTTGCCGTACTGATTCGCGGCGGAAAAGAAGTTGTATTTAAAGAGATTGTGGAATAGGGCGGTTTAGCCTTTAGTCAAATATTTGATTAAAGGTTTGGGCAAACCATAATCCGCCAAATGTTCCAATGATACCCAAAGGCCGTCTGAAAGATGTTCAGACGGCCTTTGTTGCGTCTGAAAAGGGGTAATCATCAATAAACGGTGGGTTAGGCGGTGGGTAAACGTGGTTTGTTCTTCAAGGCCGTCTGAAATAATGCCGAAGCGTTCGGCGTAAGCATACAAATCGTCTAATTTTTCAAAACAGGGTACGCAATACAGACCGCCCCAAATGCCTTTGGCAGGGCGTTTTTCAAGCAATAATGCGCCGTCAGTGTTATGGATAATCAGCCAGTAAAGCGGTAGGGTTTGCACTTCGGGAGCAGTTTTTTTGCGGGGAAGCTCGTCAATGCGGTTTTGTTTTTTTGCTTCGCAGATGTCTGCCATAGGGCATTGATGACACAAAGGTTTTGTCCGTTTGCAGACGGTTGCGCCTAAATCCATCAGCCCTTGTGTATAGGCAGGCATATCGGCGTTTTCAGACGGCAGCAGGCTTTCGGCAAGTGTCCAAAGCGAATTTTCAAATTTTTTATCTTGCGGATTGCCGTCTTGGGCAAAGACACGGCAGAGAACGCGTTTGACGTTGCCGTCCAAGATGGTTTCTCGTCGGTTGAAAGCAAAGGCAGAAATGGCGGCAGCGGTACTTCTGCCTACGCCGCAGAGCGACTCCAAGTCCTTGCGTTCGGATGGAAAGATACCGCCGAATTGTCCGATGACTTGTTGCGCGGCTTTGTGCAGGTTGCGTGCGCGGCTGTAATAGCCCAAGCCTGCCCACAAGGATAAAACCTCGTCTTGCGGCGCAGCGGCAAGCGATTGCACGGTTGGGAATTTGGCTAAGAAACGCGGATAGTAGTCCAATACGGTAGCAACCTGTGTTTGTTGGAGCATGATTTCTGAAAGCCAGACGGAATAAGGGTCTTTGACCTGCCAAGGCAAGTTGTGACGGCCATGCAGCCGTTGCCAATCGATGAGTCGTCGCGCGAAGGATGTGGGTGTGTTCATTAATATTTACTTTTTAATTATTCATTTTTAAAACATAGTGTTACACTATAACATACGAAATAATAGTCAGGATTGACTTATCTGGTGGAGGGGTATATAAATATAGTTAACGTGGATTTACGCTGTATTGTTAAAGTTTATTAACCGATCAAGGAGATTCACATGAAAGCAATGGTTTATCATGGCGCAAACGACATCCGTTTCGAAGAAAAACCTCGTCCTCAAATTATCGATCCGACCGATGCAGTCGTCAAAATCGTTAAAACCACGATTTGCGGTACTGACTTGGGTATTTGGAAGGGTAAAAACCCTGAAGTTGCCGACGGTCGTATTCTCGGTCATGAGGGCATCGGTATTGTAGAAGAAGTCGGCGACGCTGTAAAAAACATCAAAGTTGGTGATAAAGTCATTATTTCATGTGTCAGCAAATGCTGTACTTGCGACAACTGTAAAATCCAACTTTATTCACACTGCCGCAACGGCGGTTGGATCTTGGGCTATATGATCGACGGTACGCAAGCCGAATACGTCCGTACGCCTTATGCCGACAACAGCTTGGTTCCGCTGCCTGACAACGTCAACGAAGAAGTTGCCCTGCTGTTGAGCGATGCCTTGCCTACCGCCCACGAAATCGGCGTGCAATATGGCGATGTGAAACCTGGCGATACCGTATTCATCGCCGGTGCCGGCCCTGTCGGTATGTCTGCGTTGCTGACTGCGCAACTGTATAGCCCTGCCGCCATCATCGTTTGCGATATGGATGAAAACCGCTTGAAACTGGCGAAAGAATTGGGCGCGACCCATACCATCAACCCTGCTTCCGGTGATGTGAGCAAGCAAGTTACCGCTATCGTCGGCGAAGACGGCGTAGATTGCGCCATTGAAGCGGTCGGTATCCCTGCGACTTGGAATATGTGTCAAGACATCGTGAAACCCGGCGGTCATATCGCAGTGGTCGGTGTACATGGTCAATCCGTTGATTTCAAACTGGAAAAACTGTGGATTAAAAACCTTGCCATTACTACCGGCCTGGTTAACGCCAATACCACCGAAATGCTGATGAAAGCCATTTCCAGCAGCTCAGTAGATTACACCAAAATGATGACCCACCATTTCAAATTCAGCGAATTGGAAAAAGCTTACGATGTATTCAAACACGCTGCTGAAAACCAAGCCATGAAAGTAGTTTTGGAAGCGGATTGATTTGAAAATCGCTTAATATGCCGTTAATTAAAGGCCGTCTGAACATTCAGACGGCCTTTTTGTATGGTTTTATTTTTTCTTCTTCAACCAAACGCCGCTTTCGATATGGTGGGTAAATGGGAATTGGTCGAACAGGGCGGCGCGTTCAATGGTATGGGTTTGACAGAGCGTGTCGAGATTGGCGCGCAGGGTCTCAGGGTTGCAGGAAATATAGAGGACGTTGTCGAATCGGGCCACCAATTTGAGCGTCTCATCATCAACACCGGCGCGTGGAGGATCGACAAAAATAGTTGAAAAGTCATAGTTTTTCAAGTCGATGCCTTGTTCTTGCAGGCGGCGGAATTCACGGTTTTGCGTGTAGGCCTCGGTAAACTCTTCCGCAGACAGGCGGGCGATTTTAAGATTGGTAATTTGGTTGGCTTCAATATTCCATTGGGCGGCGTTGACGGAAGTTTTGGAAACTTCGGTTGCCAGCACCTGATTGAAATGTTGTGAAAGCGGCAGGGTAAAATTGCCGTTGCCGCAGTACAGCTCAAGCAGGTCTTTGCCTAAGTTTTGTGCTGCATTACACGCCCACGTCAGCATTTTTTGGCACACTTGGGCATTGGGTTGGGTAAAGCTGCCCTCGATTTGACGATAGCAGAAGGTTTTGCCGTTGACTTCCAATGCTTCGGTCACAAAATCTTGGCTCAATACGATTTTTTGTCCGCGGCTGCGGCCGATGATGTGGATGCCCAAATTGTGCGCCAGCTCTTGCGTGGCTTGTTGCCATGCTTCGTTCAGCTTCTTGTGGTAAATCATGGTTACCAGCATTTCGCCGCTTAAAGTGGACAAAAATTCGACGGCGTACCAGCGGTTTTTCAGCTCGGGATGATTGGATGCGGCTTCAATCAGTTTCGGCATCAAGGCATTGATGGATTCGGATGCGGCAGGAAATTGGTCGCAACGAATCAGGCTTGCCCCGCTTGCCTTTTGCCCGCGCTCAAACATGGCGTAAAACATTTCGCCGCCCTCATGCCAGATGCGGAACTCGGCACGCATTCTGTAATGCTGTTCCGGAGATTCAAAGACTTCGATTTCAGGGAAATCCAGTCCTTGGAAAAGTTGCTGAAGATATTGCTTTTTATCGGCTAGTTGTTGCTGGTAGGCAGTCATCAGGGCAGTCTTTCAGAAAATAATGGCGAATTATAATATAGTTGGTGCAAAGATACGAAAGGCCGTCTGAAACATTGGTTTCAGACGGCCTTTGATTTCAAAGCATCAGCTTGTCAATCAGCCTTGCATTTGTTTGGCTTGAACGGCAGTCAGGGCGATGGTGAAGACGATGTCTTCAATCAATGCGCCGCGGGACAAGTCGTTAACCGGTTTGCGCAAACCTTGCAATAACGGACCTACGCTCAGGACGTTGGCGCTGCGTTGTACGGCTTTGTAAGTACAGTTGCCGGTATTGAGGTCTGGGAAAACCAAAACGGTTGCTTGACCGGCAACAGCGCTGCCCGGAGCTTTGGATTTGCCGATGGATGGAACGGTAGCCGCATCGTATTGCAGCGGGCCTTCGATGGCCAAATCAGGGCGTTTTTCTTTCGCCAGTTTGGTTGCTTCGATCACTGCATCGACATCAGGGCCGCTGCCTGAGTTGATGGTGGAGTAGGAAATCATGGCCACTTTGGGATCGATACCGAAGGCTTTGGCACTGTCGGCAGATTGAATGGCGATGTCGGCCAGTTGTTCAGGCGTTGGGTTCGGGTTAACCGCGCAGTCGCCGAAAGCCAAAACTTGGTTAGGCAGCAACATGAAGAATACGCTGGATACGAGGCTTGCACCCGGAGCGGTTTTAATCAGTTGCAGGGCAGGACGGATGGTGTTGGCAGTAGTGTGGACTGCGCCGGAAACCAAACCGTCAACGTCGTTTTGAGCCATCATCATGGTACCGAGTACGACGGTGTCTTGCAGCTGTTTGCGTGCATCTTCAGGAGTCAGGCCTTTGGATTTACGCAATTCGCACATCGGCTCAACGTATTGTTCAACCAAAGTAGCAGGATCAATGATTTCCAAAGAATCAGGCAGGGAAATGCTGCGTTCTTTAGCAACGGCCTCAACTTCTTCGCGGGTCGCCAACAGTACGCAACGGGCGATGCCTTTTTCGTGACAGATAGCGGCGGCGGCGACGGTGCGTGGTTCTGCGCCTTCAGGCAGGACGATGCGCATATCGGCTTTGCGTGCGAAATCGATCAGGTTGTAACGGAATTGGGCTGGAGACAGGCGTTTAGCTTCGCGTTTGGCCAAAGCGGATACGTCTTGCAGTTTGTCGCTGGAGCCGAAGAAAGTCAGGCCGGTTTGCTCGGCAACTTGTGCGCCTAAAGCAGCGGCTGCGCCGTCAATGATAAAGCCTTCCAATAAGCCTGGGGAGTTAGTGTAGAGCTGTTTGGCGAGGTTTAATTGTTGGGCGATGGCGGCCGCGTCGGTATTGTCGGATTTCAGCGCCAATACAACGCCAGCGTCTAAAGACAGCGCCAATTCGACGTTTTTGCCTGCCAAGAACAATTTGTCTGCATCAGGAGTGATGCCTTCGATAACGAGATTGTCTGCATTCAATGCTGCAACTTTACCGACAAGCGCGTCAAACCAGTCGTCGCTCTTGCCTTGAGCCAACAGGGTTTCTGTAGTGGAGTCAACGGCTTGGAAAACTTGCGCATTCAATGCCGCTGCAAATGCTTTTGCCGCTGCATCGGCGCTCAGGCCGGTAGATACCGGTGCGATCAGGATTTTTGCCATTTTGTGTCCTCTCTTTCGGTGATTGTAGAAGGGTGTTGCTGTTGTGCAGCTGGTGCTGCATTTTATCACTTTGGGATAACATATACACGGTCATATTGACATATGTCATCAGGCCGTCTGAAAAAGTATAAACGCAATGGACCAAATCCATCAATCCCCCATTGCCGCCAAAAGCTCGGCTTGATGCTCGGCAATCAGGGCATTGGTGATTTCTTCCAAATCGCCGTCCATCACAAAATCCAGTTTGTGCAGGGTAAGGTTGATGCGGTGGTCGGTCACACGGCCTTGAGGGTAGTTGTAGGTGCGGATGCGTTCGCTGCGGTCGCCGCTTCCGATCAGGGATTTGCGTTCGGCGGCTTCTTTGGCTTGGGCTTCGCGTTTTTGCGCATCGTTTAAGCGGGCGGCGAGGACTTTCATCGCCTGCGCTTTGTTGGCGTGTTGGCTGCGGCCGTCTTGGCATTCGACCACCATGCCTGTCGGCAAGTGGGTAATACGGACGGCGGAGTCGGTTTTGTTGATGTGCTGACCGCCGGCACCGGATGCGCGGAAGGTGTCGATGCGCAGATCGGCGGGGTTCAACTCGATGTCTTCGAGTTCGTCTGCTTCGGGCATGACGGCAACGGTACAGGCTGAAGTGTGGATACGGCCTTGGCTTTCGGTGGCAGGAACGCGTTGCACGCGGTGGCCGCCGGATTCAAATTTCAGACGGCTGTATGCACCCAAGCCGATAATGCGGGCGATGACTTCTTTATAGCCGCCTAATTCGCTTTCGTTGGCGGAAACGATTTCAACCTGCCAGCGGTTGCGCTCGGCGTAGCGGCTGTACATACGCAGCAAATCGCCTGCAAACAGCGCGGCTTCGTCGCCGCCGGTACCAGCGCGCACTTCGATAAAGATGTTTTTGTCGTCATCGGCATCTTTTGGCAGCAGCAGTTTTTGCAATTCGGTATCGAGTTCGTCGATTTTGGCTTTGGCCGCTTCGATTTCTTCGGCGGCAAAGTCTTTCATTTCAGGGTCGGACAGCATTTCTTCGGCATCCGCCAAGTCGCTTTGCGCCAGCTGATAGTTTTGGAACACTTCGACCACGGGGGTCAGTTCGGCGTGTTCGCGCGTGAGTTTGCGGTAGTTGTCCATGTCGGACGTGGCTTCAGGCTGTCCGAGCAGATGCGTGACTTCTTCCAGTCGGTCGCTGAGTTGTTGTAGTTTTTCTAAGATAGACGGCTTCATAAATTTTCCAAAATACGGATGCCGTCGAGTGGTCTGCAACGGCGAAATAAGGAGTCATTATAATGGGTTTGAATGAAAATTCAAAAAGATATGATGGATTGGAAAGGCCGTCTGAAACCTGTTTTTAAGTTTCAGACGGCCTTTTTTATATGGGCTTATTTAGGCGCAGCCAAGATGCCTGTTTGGTTCAGTAGGAACAAAACGGTAAAGCCGGTCAAATAAATCAAACCGATAATGGCGAGGAAGTTCATGCCCATGGTCAGTTTGTGGCGTTTGTCGCCTTTCACGAGGCGGTAGTTCAACCAAGCGAACACAGGGGCGGCAACGAAAGCAGTAATCATAGCGAATTTGAGCAGCTCGGCCATCGCGCTGTTGAACCAGAAAATCACGGCCAAGCCTGAGCCTGCAACCCAGACGTTCCAAGCAAACAGTTCGACGTTGCCGGTTTTGTCTTTACCGCGCAGCAGGCGTACCGGTTCGGCAATCGCGCGCGCGTAGCCGTCTACTACGGTAATGGTGGTGCCGTACATACAGGCAAAGGCGATAAATGCCACTAGTGGACGCGACCAGTCGCCGATGGTAACGGCGTACATATTAATCAGTTGGCCAACATATTTGCCGCCCGCCATTTGTACTTCCTCGCCGTTGCCGTATTGTACATATGCACCCAAGGCGAGGAAAACGACCGCCAAAATCGCGCTGGTGATGTAGCCGACGTTGAAGTCGAAAATACCGTCGCGGTAGCTGGAAGGGTTGATGCGTTGTTTTTCGGTAACCCACAAAGAGTTGATGGCGGAAATTTCAATCGGCGCAGGCATCCAGCCCATCAATGCGATGAGGAAGCCCAAGCCTGCCAGTGTCCACGGGGTAGGCTCGATAAAGTCGGGTTTCATCTGCATGCCGCGAGACATGGCCACGGCGGCTGCGGCGACGGTGGCGATGGTCAGGCTGACGATGATGATTTTGGAAACGTTGTCCAATGCTTTATAGCGGCCGCTTGCCAAAATCAGCAGGCAGGAAACCATAATCATGACGGATACCATGCCGGTATCGAAAGTCAGCGACGGGATTGCCATTTTGACGATGGCGGCGGTAACGATGGCGACCGCACCGGCATTAATCGTTGCCGATGCAATACATAAAATCAAAAATACCCACAAATAAACGCGGCTTTTCTCGGCATAGCCCTCAATCAGACTTTTGCCCGTGTCCAGCGTGTAATGTGCGCTGAAGCGGAAAAACGGGTATTTGAACAGGTTGGTCAGAATAATAATCAGCGCAAGCTGCCAGCCGTAAAGTGCGCCTGCCTGCGTGGAGGCAATCAGGTGCGAGCCGCCGACTGCCGCCGAAGCCATCATGATACCCGGGCCGAGGGCATTGATTTTGCTCTTCCAGGTGGAAGCGTGTGTATGTTGTTCAGTCATAATTAGTTTCCGCCTTTTTCAGACGGCCTTATTATCAAAAAAAAGCATATTTTAACGTAAATAAAAAGTTTGCCCAATAATATGCGTAATACTTTTTATCAATCAAAGGGAAAATACGGTGTTAAAAAGCCGAGACGACGGAGTGAACGATATTTTGTGCCAAAAACATTTTTTCAGACGGCCTTGTATCGCTTTTTATTCATGAACATGGGGTAGGGAGGGCTGAGTGTGTCCGTTTGGAAACGGAACGGCCGGGCGAGGCTTTTTGATGCCTTGAGGTCGGCATATTAAGGGGAAGTATGGAGCAGGGAATCCACGTTTTGCTCGGTTATCTCGGCCAGTTGTGCCAGCGGTACGCCGCGCAGTTCGGCGGCAATTTCGGCGATACGGCGGATGTTGGCTGGTGTATTGGTTTCGTGGCCGAGCATAAAGGGGCTGTCGGTTTCGAGAACAAAATCCGTGTCGTCTAAGGCTTGTAAGGCGGCACGGACTTTTTTGGCATTGGGATTAAGCAGCAGCGAGCCTATGCCGATTTTGAAGTTGAGTTTTACCAAAATCCGCGCTTCTTCTACGCTGCCGGAGAAGGCGTGGACGATACCGCCTTGCGTGAAACCGGCGGTTTTGACGGCGGCGGCAATGGCGGCGGTGGCTTTCAGATTATGGATGATGATGCGGCGGTTGAGGTGTTGGGCGAGGATGAGTTGGCGGATAAAAACGTCGGTTTGCGTGTCGCGTTGCGCTTGGGTTTGCTCTTTGCCATAAAAATCTAAACCGATTTCGCCAACCCATGCTTGCGAATGCCGGATTAATTCTTTCTCTAACTCTTGGAATGCCGTTTCGTTGAGGCCGTCTGAAAACCATGGATGAATGCCCAAAGCAATATGGATGTTTTCAGACGGCCTTTCCAACTGCGCAACAGAGTGCCAATCTTTTGGGGACGTAGCCGGTACAATAAAACGCGCCACGCCGACGGCTTGCGCTTCGGCAAGCACAGCAGGCAGCGTGTCGGCAAGTTTAGGATCGGCAAGATGGCAGTGGGTATCGGTGAAAGTCATATTAAATGGCGGTTTACAGCAGATTTAATTGTTGCAATTCTTGTTGCACCTTATCCGCATTCCAGTCATGAGATACGGCAAGGGTCATCAGCGCGGTAGCCGTTTCAAGATTGCATTTGCCGCCGTTGATGATGCCTGCCTGACGCAAAGCATTGCCTTGGGCATAGACGGCGGCGGCGCAACCTTGCGGCACTTGGCTGATGTTGAGCAGCAACTTGCCTTGTTGCGTAAAGGCTTGGACGGCTCGTACAAACGCATCATTACTCGGCGCATTGCCGTGTCCGTAGCTTTGTAGTATTAGGGCTTGGGCGCAAAGGTGGGGCAGGCCGTCTGAAAGTTCTTGCGCGGCATAACCGGGAATCAGCGTGCGGACGGAAACTTTGGCTTCAGGATTGGGAAGACGCGGTTTGAGGCCGTCTGAATGTTGGGTCGAGGCGGTACGGATATTATGCCAACCTTTATTTTTATCCCATTCGGCGAGTGCGCCAAAATGCAGGTTGTCGAAACCTGCGGCAGTCTCGGTGCTGACCTTGCTGCTGCCGACGGCGGGGAAGAGCTTGCCGTCAAAGGCAATCGCCACTTGTTTGAGCTTGAGCGAGAAAGCGGAAACGGCAGTGGCCAGGTTGCGTGGCGCATCGCTGTTGGCGGCATCGTAAGGCCATTGCGATCCGGTCAGGATAACGGGTTTGTCCAAACCTTGCAGCGAGAGGGCGAAGAGGTTGGCGGTGTATGCCATGGTATCCGTGCCGTGCAACACCAAAATGCCGTCATAGTCAGGCAGCTTGGCGATAATAAGCTCCAACCAGTCGCGTTGGTTTTGCAGCGTTACCGCGGAAGAATCGATGAGCGGCTGACAAACGTGCCATTCGAAATCAAGGCCGTCTGAAAAGGGGGCAAGGGCTTTATCGACGAGTGCAGTATCGGGACGCAGGCCGGCGCTGCTTTGGGTCATGCCGATGGTGCCGCCGGTGTAGAGGACGAAGATTTTTTGTTTCATGGTGTTTCTGATGAATGATTGAGGCCGTCTGAAAGAGGGGAAGTGTTTCAGACGGCCTGGAATGATTTATTGATTGGTTTGTTTTTTGGCTTTTGCGGCGCGTTTTTCGTGCAGTTTTTCACGGAAGAAGGTATGGCGGCGGTGTTTTCTCCACCAAATCCAGCCGACAATGACTGCGCCGATGCCCAGTACGATAAAGATACCTGATTGCAGGCTGTGCATTTTTTTCATCAGCCAGTCGGTATTGCGTGCGCCGTATTCGCCCAAATAAATCCAAACCGGAACGGAAATCAGCGCGGCCAAACCGTCCATCAGGATGAAGCGCAGGTAGGAAACCTTGCGGCTGATGCCTGCGGTCACGAAAACGGCGGTACGCAGGCCGGGCAGGAAACGGGCGACGAATAAAACCCAGTTGCCGTATTTGTCGAATTTTTCCTGTACTTGGGCATAGCGTTTGGGCGTCATCACGCGCGCAATCGGTTTGAATTTAAGGATTTTTTGCCCCCAAATCCGGCCGGCAGCAAACATAAAGCCGTCGCCTACCAATACGCCGAGCATACCGACGGCAAACATAATATGCGAGTTGGTATAACCCAGGCCGGAAATCACGCCGCCGGTTACCAGCGTCAAATCTTCAGGAATCGGCACGCCGAAGCCGCAAATAACCAAAACGAAAAACACGGCCGCATAGCCGTATTCAACGAAAAAAGATTCTAAAAATGCAAACATGGCCGCCGTCCCACGATAGATATTGATTGATGACTGGATTAAGTTGGAATTCTACCAAAGATAAGGCAGTCTGAAAGCAATCACAAGCAGATATTGTTTAAATTTGACGGTAGTTTGCAAAAAATATGGAAATTCGGATGCGGAAAGTTGGGATATGGACGGATTTGGCAGGTACAATAGCCACTGGTTTATCTTTCAAACCCGAAATGGCGGTCTGCTTTCAGACGGCCTGTTCAGGAAAATGAAATCATGAAATACAGAGATTTGCGAGAATTTATCGCCGGATTGGAAGCCGATGGCAAACTCAAGCGCATTCAGCATCCGGTGTCGCCGCATTTGGAAATGACCGAAATCGCCGACCGCGTGCTGCGCGCCGAAGGGCCGGCGTTGCTGTTTGAAAACCCGATTAAGCCCGACGGCACGCGCTACGATTATCCCGTGTTGGCGAACCTGTTCGGCACGCCCGAACGCGTGGCGCTGGGCATGGGGGCGGACAGTGTGTCCAAGCTGCGCGAAATCGGGCAGACGCTGGCGTATTTGAAAGAACCCGAACCGCCCAAAGGCATTAAAGACGCGATTTCCAAACTGCCGTTACTGAAAGATATTTGGAGCATGGCGCCGAACGTGGTGAAAAACGCGCCGTGTCAGGAAATTGTATGGGAAGGCGAAGACGTTGATTTGTATAAACTTCCGATTCAGCATTGCTGGCCGGAAGACGTTGCGCCGCTGGTAACGTGGGGCTTGACCGTCACGCGCGGTCCACACAAAAAACGCCAAAATCTCGGTATTTACCGCCAACAATTAATCGGCAAAAACAAGCTGATTATGCGCTGGCTGTCGCATCGCGGCGGCGCGTTGGATTATCAGGAGTTCCGTAAACTCAATCCCGATACGCCGTATCCTGTCGCCGTCGTACTCGGTTGCGACCCTGCCACTATTCTCGGAGCGGTAACGCCTGTACCCGATACCTTGAGCGAATACCAATTTGCCGGACTGTTGCGTGGTTCGCGGACGGAGCTGGTAAAATGTATCGGCAATGATTTGCAAGTGCCTGCCCGTGCAGAAATCGTATTGGAAGGCGTGATTCATCCAAACGAAACCGCGTTGGAAGGCCCATACGGCGACCACACCGGCTATTACAACGAGCAGGATCATTTCCCTGTGTTTACGGTTGAGCGCATTACCATGCGTGAAAACCCGATTTACCACTCCACCTACACAGGCAAACCGCCCGATGAACCCGCCGTTTTGGGCGTGGCGTTGAACGAAGTGTTCGTCCCGCTTTTGCAAAAGCAGTTCCCCGAAATCACCGATTTCTATCTGCCGCCCGAAGGCTGCTCCTACCGCATGGCGGTGGTCAGCATGAAAAAACAGTACGCCGGACACGCCAAGCGCGTGATGATGGGCTGCTGGTCGTTCCTTCGCCAGTTTATGTACACCAAATTCATCATCGTAGTTGATGACGATGTGGATGTGCGCGACTGGAAAGAAGTCATCTGGGCGGTAACCACGCGCATGGATCCCGTACGCGATACTGTTTTGATGGAAAACACACCTATCGACTACCTCGACTTCGCCAGCCCCGTCAGCGGACTTGGCGGCAAAATGGGTTTGGATGCGACCAACAAATGGCCGGGCGAAACCGACCGCGAATGGGGACGAGTAATCAAAAAAGACCCTGCCGTTACGGCCAAAATCGATGAGATTTGGGAGAGTTTGGGCTTGTAGATGTCATTTCTATTGGAATTTATACTTCAAATCGTGATGGAAATGATTGGGGCGATGTTTAAGGGTACGATAGAAATATTGAGGCTCGATTGGAGAAAAAGAAAACTCTCCAAAAAAGGCTTGATAATGTTGGCCATATGGTTTGTCATCATTGTTGCACTGATTGCGTATATAGTCATTTCTAAGTAAACATCTTATTCTGACAATGTATCTGTTAAAAGGCCGTCTGAAACTTTTTGGATTTCAGACGGCCTTTGATTTGAAAACCTAGCGTGGTTTGAGCCACTTCCATTGTTCTTGTATGGTTTCTTGCAGGACTTTTTGTTTTTCTGCCGGTGTGTTCATGCCATTGGTCAAGCGGCTGTAATCAAGGGTAATGGAAGGGTTTTGCACGGTTCCGCCGATTTTGAGAGGAATCGGTTTGTTTTTTGGCTGCAGTACATTGCTGATAAGCAGGTTTTCGGACAGCTTTTGGGTATTCAAATCGGTATAGCCGCTGCTGACAACGTGCAGGCTGTCGGAAAACAGTTCGGTGTTGATATGATGGCTGATGCCTTTCTCAATTTCGCTATTGAGGGTGAAATGATGGAAAGGGGTTTTGAGGTTGCTGTTGTCGATTTTTTCCGAAGAGATGCCGTTTTTCAGAATGCTGTCCATATCGATGCCGTGCCATGCGCCGTTGGTAATATCGAGGAGCAGGCTGCCGTTTAGGGCTTGTATCATTTGGGCACGGTCGTTGCCGGTGGTTTTAATGTCGATAACGGCATCGCCGCTGCCGCTAAAGCTGTGGAAACCGAACAGGTCTTGCAACAGCGGCTGAATTTGTATGCCTTTTGCGTTTTGCTGAAGGTGGTAGGAAGCAGGTTGGGTCGCCGCAATACTCAGGCCTCCCTCAGTTTTGCCGCCATAAAGCCCGGCTTTGAAACGGTGCAGGGCGATATGTTCTTTATCGGCGGTGAGCAGGGATTCGACGTTTTCTAATTGCAGGCCGGCAGTTTGAATGCTGCCGATTTGGAGGTTGGCCTCAATGTCGGGCAACCAGGATTTGGCCAGCAGGGAAGGAAGATTCAGTGATGGCTGGGTTTTCAGATCTTCCAAGTAAGGGGTCAGATTGAGTTTTTGTAAGGCAATACCGGCGTCAAGGTGCGGACGCGGTTGGGCATCGCGTTGGTATTTAAAGGCTAAGGCAAGGGCTTGTCTGTCAAATGCGCCTTTCAGACGGCCTTCCCATGTATTGAGGCTGAAATTGGCCTGTCCTTCGAGTGTACTGATGAATCTGGGGCGGGGAAGGCGGTTGATGGTGTCTTGCAGGGTGCTGAGGTGCAGTTTGGGCGCATCAATGCCTTTGCCTTTTTGCCAAACCAATGGACTGGAAAAGGTAAAGTTGGTTTGGAGGCGGTCGTTTTTATGGCTGCCTTTGAGTTCAAAATTAGCGGCGGTCAAAACGGTTGGATAGAGGTTGGTTTTGTCCAGTTTGAATGAACCATCCCATTGGTTGTTTTCACTGCCGGCAGTCAATGCGCCGTTGAGTGTGTTTAGGTGTAAATAGCCGTTTTTGAATTGCAAGAGGGGAGAGCGTGCGTTGATATGCAAGTTTTGGTAGCCGCTTTCGGCTTGCAGATTGAAGTCGCGGAAAAGGGCGGTTTGGTTTTGCCAATTAAGGCTGCCTGCGATTTGGGCATCCAGCTTATTTTTGAATAATACGGTTTGCAGGTTTAATTTGAGGGCGGGGACGCTCCAGCCGACATCATCTTGTACAAGATGGCCGACGCCTTGCCAACTGATGGGGTTGCCGATGTTTTGCAGTGTGCCGCTGATATCGAATGGACGGCCGTCTGAATCGGCTCTGCGCAGGGAAAATTGCAGATCGTTTAAGGCAATATCTTGCTCTTTATTGTGATAGCGGATGCTGCCGCTATTGATGATAATGCGGTTGAGCTGGAAGCTTTCTTTTGACGATGGGTCTTGTTGCAGGCAGGTGGGCAGATGGTGTTTTGAGTCCAGTGTCAGTGTCGGGTTTAAAAGAATCCATTTCTCAAGTATGGGCGCATCCGACCATAGGCTGCTCCAACCAAAGCCCATTTTGGACTCGGCGATGTTCAGCGTCGGCGTATCAGGTTCGGAAGAGGAAAGGCTGAGGTCTTTTAAAATTAGCGTGGGGCGCGGCAGCCATTTTCTGCCGATAGTGGCGTTGTATTTGATTTGGCAGCCATGGGCGGAAAAGTTTTTTTGTATAAATGCGTCGATGTTTTCTGTGTTGAATATGCGGAACATTAAGGCACTCAATACCGCCGCGAGGCATAAAAGCACGGCAATGCTGAAAACCAGGGTTTTCAGCCAAAATTTTCCTGAGTGCAACATGGAATGAACAGACAATTCAGATTCTCGCTTTGATGGGAGCTTTTAGGAGTAATTGGAAGTTTAAGCCTTGCTGCTTAAGCGTGTGGAAGTATAACACAGAGCGTGGGCCTGTGTTTCAGACGGCATCGGTATATGAATAAAAACACCGCCCGAAGGCGGTGTTGATTTAAGCATAAATTATTTACGCAGACCCAGGCGGGTAATCAGTGTACGGTAAGTATCAGGCTGAGTACGACGCAGGTAAGACAACAGGCGACGACGTTGGCTAACCATTTTCAACAGGCCGCGACGGCTGTGGTGGTCTTTAGGGTTGGCTTTGAAGTGAGGAGTCAGGTCGTTGATGCGGAAAGTCAACAGAGCGACTTGTACTTCAGAAGAGCCGGTATCGCCTTCTTTGCGTTGGAAATCTTTAACAATTTGTGCTTTTTGTTCTACGGTCAATGCCATGATGGATAACTCCGAAAATAAAAGAACCTTTTCAGGTTCGGACAAGTTTGCCAAGCCGAACGACCTAAGCAAACTCCTAAGTGCCTTTTTATAAAGACGGGCGGATTATGCCACAATTTGTCTTGATATGCCACATCTTTTCAGACGGCCAAAAAAAGCGGCGATACCTTTCAGTACCGCCAAAGCTGCTTTGGTGATAAAAAACTAAACTTTATTTGCTCGCACAGCGGAAGCCCAAGTTATTTAAAACATATTTGGACTGCAGGCTGGTGCGGATGCCGTAGCGTAAGAATGCCGCATAGTTGGACGGATCGCTTGAACCCACGGATGCGCCGCTACAGAACATTTGTGTGTTGGACGAGCCGGCAGAGAGTTGGCTGCTGTTGAAGTCTTCAGTCCATTCCCAAATCAGGCCGTGCATATCGTATACGCCCCAGTAGTTGGGTTTGTTTTTACCGATGTCGTGCAGGCCGTTGCGGCCGCCATCTGCATACCAATCCAAGATGGTGCGGTTGTAGCCAGGCTCGGCAGAGCCGTCTTTTTGAGTGGCAGAAGCCAAGCCTGCAAATTCCCACTCGTCAATAGTTGGCAGACGTTTGCCTTTGGAGACGCAGTAAGCATTTGCGGCAAACCACGAAACATTGGTTACCGGATGTTTGAGTTCGCTGGCTTTAGGCGCAAAACTGTTGCTGCCATTTTTTACCCAATGTTTCAGGTAAGCTTTTTCAGCATGTTTGGAATTGATTTTTCCTTTTTGCCATTGCGGATGTGTGTTCACAAATTCGGCAAACTCAGCATTAGTCACCGGATATTTGTCAAGCTGGAAGGGTTTGACTTTAATAAGGGAAGTTTCTTTTTTGAGATAGAGAGGACGGTAGCTGCCGCCTTCAACTTTTGCCATTTCGGCCGCCGCTGCACTGCCGCTTGCGACAAGGGTAAATAGGGCGATGAGTGGTATGAGTTTCATAACGGGCTTTCTAATCTGAATACGGGGATTATTAGGCTTTGATTATATAGCGGAACCGGATAAAAATCATGAAAAGCCTTCTGATTATTGTGCTTTTGGCTTGTCGGGTTCGTGAATGCTTGAAACCGGTTTTTCAGACGACCTTCGATGCTTCAGAGGTCGTCTGAAAAACCAATCTTTCGATTGGTCGTGGAAGAAAGCCACTGTTGTCCTTGCATCAGCCGGAACAGCAGTGGCTTTTTTCTGTTTCTATGCCGAGATGACTGGATTAGTAGCCGCCTTTATCTGCAGATGCTGCGGAAGCAGGCGCTGCTGCGGAAGCAGCTGCTGGAGCAGAAGCGGCAGCACCGGCAGGTTGGTAAACGGTGTCGCTCAGTTTTTTGGTCATGATTTCAGGGTTTTCATCACCTTCAACTTTCAATTGACCCAAAGCACCTTTGTTGAACGCACGGAAGATAGAGTGGTCAACCAAAGTGTAGCTGCCTGGAATGTCGACTTTGAATTCAACGATAGCGGCACCACCGGCAGGAACAATTGTACTTTGTACGTTTTCGTTAATCAGTTTACCACCTTCAACATATACTTTGTCGAAGATTTCGCCGATAACGTGGAAAGAAGATACCAAGTTAGGACCACCGTTACCGACGTACATACGAACAGTTTCACCAGCTTTAGCTTTCAGAGCGTTGTCGCCTGCGATAGAGCCTACGTGACCGTTGAATACAACGTATTCAGGTTGTTCAGCAATCGCTTTATCCATATCGAAAGGTTGCAGGCCTTGAGCACCTTTTTTACCTTTAGTATAGAAGTCACCTTGTACGATGTAGAACTCTTTGTCCACTTTAGGCAGACCTTCTTTAGGTTCAACCAAGATCAAACCGTACATACCGTTGGCGATGTGCATACCTACAGGAGCAACGGCACAGTGGTAGATGTACAAACCAGCTTGCAGTGCTTTGAAGCTGAAGGTAGAAGTGTGGCCAGGAGCAGTAAAGGTAGCTTCTGCACCACCACCTTGACCGGTAGCAGCGTGGAAGTCAACGTTATGAGGAACGGTAGAAGAAGGATTGTTAGAGAATTCTACTTCTACGGTATCGCCTTCGCGTACACGGATCATTTGACCCGGAACGTCGCCGTTGAATGTCCAGTAGTGGTACTCAACGCCGTCTTCCATGGTCATGGTTTTTTCGACGGTTTCCATTTTAACGCGTACTTTAGCCGGATGATCGCGATCAGTTGGAGGTGGAACTTCCGGAGCGTGAGTTACGATAGCATCGATTACAGGCAGTTCTGAAGAGGGAGTCTCTGCAGCAGCTTGTGAGTTGGAAGCGGCAGGAGCTTCAGCAGAAGCGGTAGCAGCTGGAGTTTCAGCAGGTTTAGCAGCTTGCTCGCCGCATGCGGCCAGTGCAAATACAGAAGCGATAAGTGCGGCTAAGGTTTGGCGTTTCATGTTTAAAGTTTCCTTATAGTAAGAAAAGTTAAGAATCCTGATAGGATGGTTTGAAGTTTTGTATGATTATGTAGGCGCTTGTTTGGTCATATTTTGATGTAAATCAAATTGTTCAGGGAATATGAATCTTTTAATCCCTAAATACTCCTTTAGAAGTATAAAAAAATACATCGAAAAGTTTAATTTTGTGTGAAAATGTTAGCGAGAACTTAACACAAAATACGATAAAGGAGGGTCTGTATAGGCAAATGGGAATCAATATCATATAAGTTAATGGTTTTAAAGGAATATTATTGACAAAATATTTCTTTACTTATTAAACCGTGATACAATCTTTAACATTCATATTTGATGAATTAATACCCAACCACTTTTTACCAAAATCAAGGAGTACTTAAAATGGGACAGTACAAGAAGCTTTGGTACTTGCTGTTTGCCGTGCTGGCAGTATGCTTTACCATTCTTGGTTATATGGGTAGCGAAGTCTATAAAAAGGCTCCGCCATACCCTGAACAAGTCGTTTCTGCATCCGGCAAAGTCCTGATGACCAAAGACGATATTTTGGCAGGTCAATCTGCATGGCAAACTACCGGCGGTATGGAAGTCGGCTCTGTATTGGGTCACGGTGCATACCAAGCTCCGGACTGGACTGCCGACTGGCTGCACCGCGAGCTGGTTGCATGGTTGGATCTGACTGCGCAAGAAACTTACGGCAAAAAATTTGACGAAGTTTCTCCTGAAGAACAAGCTGTTCTGAAAACCCGTTTGGCTGACGAATACCGCAACCAAAGCCGTGTTAAGGAAGATGGTTCTGTCGTTGTCAGCGAAACCCGCGTGAAAGCGATCGAAAGCATCCTGCCTTACTACCACGGTGTATACAGCGACGATCCTAAGTTCCAAACCACTCGCGAACACTTTGCAATGAAAAACAATACATTGCCAAGCCAAGAAGCGCGTGAAAAACTGTTCAACTTCTTCTTCTGGACTTCTTGGTCTGCTTCGGCCAACCGTCCTGACGAGAACTTCACTTACACCAACAACTGGCCGCACGAGCCTTTGATCAACAACGTACCGACTACTGAAAACTACATGTGGTCTTTCACCAGCGTGGTATTGTTGCTGATGGGTATCGGCTTGCTGATGTGGGGTTACTCTTTCTTGACCAAACATGAAGAGGTTGAAGTACCTACTGAAGATCCTATTTCTAAAGTACAACTGACTCCTTCTCAAAAAGCGTTGGGCAAATATGTATTCCTGACTGTTGCGTTGTTTGTCGTACAAGTACTGTTGGGTGGTTTGACCGCTCACTATACTGTCGAAGGTCAAGGCTTCTACGGTATCGATACCGCACTGGGCTTTGAAATGGCCGACTGGTTCCCATATGCGCTGACCCGTACTTGGCACATCCAATCCGCTATTTTCTGGATTGCAACCGGCTTCCTGACAGCAGGTCTGTTCTTGGCTCCGATTGTGAACGGCGGTAAAGATCCTAAATTCCAACGTGCCGGTGTGAACTTCCTGTACATCGCCCTGTTCATCGTAGTCGGCGGTTCTTACGCAGGTAACTTCTTTGCTTTGACTCACATCATTCCACCTGAGCTGAACTTCTGGTTCGGTCACCAAGGTTACGAATACTTGGATTTGGGTCGTTTCTGGCAACTTCTGTTGATGGTTGGCTTGCTGTTGTGGCTGTTCCTGATGCTGCGTTGCACCATCTCTGCCTTTAAAGAAAAAGGTACAGACAAAAACCTGTTGGCTATCTTCGTAGCTTCTATGGTCGGTGTGGGTGTGTTCTACGCTCCTGGTCTGTTCTACGGTGAGAAATCTCCAATCGCTGTGATGGAATACTGGCGTTGGTGGGTGGTTCACTTGTGGGTAGAAGGTTTCTTCGAAGTGTTCGCTACTGCCGCTTTCGCATTCATCTTCTACAACATGGGCTTTGTCCGCCGTAGTACTGCCACAGCTTCTACTTTGGCTGCTGCTGCCATCTTCATGTTGGGCGGTATTCCAGGTACATTGCACCACTTGTACTTCTCCGGCTCTACCTCTGCCTCTATGGCAATCGGTGCATGTTTCTCCGCTTTGGAAGTTGTACCTTTGATTCTGCTGGGCCGTGAAGCTTACGAACACTGGTCTTACCAACACCTGTCCGACTGGGCGAAACGTCTGCGTTGGCCTTTGATGTGCTTCGTAGCAGTTGCCTTCTGGAACATGATCGGTGCTGGCGTATTCGGCTTCCTGATTAACCCGCCGATTTCCCTGTTCTACATCCAAGGTCTGAACACTACTGCAGTTCACGCTCACGCGGCTCTGTTCGGTGTGTATGGTTTCTTGGCTCTGGGCTTCGTATTGCTGGTTGCACGCTACCTGAAACCTAATGTTCAATTTGACGACAAACTGATGACTTGGGGCTTCTGGCTGCTGAACGGCGGTCTGGTCGGTATGATTGCCATCAGCCTGTTGCCGGTCGGCGTGATTCAAGCTTACGCTTCTATCACTCATGGTCTGTGGTATGCACGTAGCGAAGAATTCTTGCAAATGGAAATCTTGGATACCCTGCGTTGGGTTCGTACCGCTGCTGACTTGATCTTTATCGGTGGTGCTGTCTGCGTTGCTATCCAAGCTACCAAAATCGTATTCAGCCGCGATAAATAATCTTAAGCTGAATTAAATCGAAGGCCGTCTGAAAAGTTTTCAGACGGCCTTTCTGTTATAATTTCAACATTCTTAAATTGACAAGACAAAACATTATGTTCAACCAAGCTGCTCAAGAGCTGACTACTGTTCGCGATTTATTGCGTTTTGCCGTCAGCCGTTTTAATGATGCCGGACTGTTTTTCGGACATGGAAGTGATAATGCCCATGACGAGGCAGCCTATCTGATTTTGCATACTTTGAACCTGCCGTTGGATACGTTGGAGCCTTATTTGGATGCTAAATTGTTGCAAAGTGAGAAGGAAGAGGTATTGTCCATTCTCGAACGTCGCGCAGTTGAGCATATTCCTGCCGCGTATCTGACGCATCAGGCATGGCAGGGTGAGTTTGATTTTTATGTCGATGAGCGTGTTATCGTGCCTCGTTCTTTCATTTACGAATTGCTGGGCGACGGTATCCGTCCTTGGATTGAACATGATGAGTTGGTACATCGAGCTTTGGATTTGTGTACCGGTAGCGGTTGTTTAGCCATTCAAATGGCGCACCACTATCCCGATGCACAAATCGATGCCGTTGATTTGAGCTTGGATGCGCTGGAAGTGGCCGCCATCAATATCGAAGATTATGGCTTGGAAGACCGCATCAGCTTGGTGCATACCGATTTGTTTGAAGGTCTGGATGAAACCTACGACTTGATTGTTTCCAATCCGCCTTATGTCGATGCGGAATCTGTGGAAGCGTTGCCTGATGAATACCTGTACGAGCCGGAATTGGCTTTGGGTAGTGGTGAAGATGGTTTGGACGCTACACGTCAAATTATTCTGCAAGCGGCGAAATATTTGAATCCAAAAGGTGTATTGTTGGTTGAAATCGGTCACAACCGTGAGGTATTGGAAGCGGCTTATCCCGAATTACCGTTTACTTGGTTGGAAACCAGCGGTGGCGACGGGTTTGTATTCTTATTGACCCGTGAGCAATTGTTGGGTGAAGAATAAATTGTTTTAATGTAATTGAAACAGAGGCCGTCTGAAAAAAAATTCAGACGGCCTCTATTTTGTAATGTCTTTAATGTTTTAAGAAAATACAAATGCCTATGATATGTCGGCTGTGAAATCCAAGCAGGCTTTGAAACTATGGCTTATAATATTTGTCATAGTTTCTAATGTCAGTGGATTTTTATTACTGACTTTTTGTAGAACATATACTGCCAAACTCCATATTATGAATAATTATTTAAAATCAGGCCTGTTGGCTGCTGCCTTGTTCAGTATGCCCGTTGCCGCCTTTGCCCAGCAACATACCGTTTATTTCAATCAAAACGGTAAACTGACGGCGACCATGCCTTCGGTTGCTTATGTCCGCCAATACAAGATTGAGGCAGGTAAGGCGCAGGTGCAGGATTTTTACTATCCATCGATGAAAAAATATTCTGATCCTTATGAAGTACCTGCCGGTCAGATTAAGGTTTTTGTGCCGGCTCTGGACAATGGCACACTGACCCTGTGGCATTTTAACGGGCAGAAAAAGATGGTTGGCAGCTATCGCAACGGCAAGCCGCACGGTGAGTGGATTAACTGGTATCCAAACGGCAAAAAATCTGCAGTCATGCCTTATCAAAACGGCTTGAGTGAGGGCGTAGGCTCTCGTTATTACCGCAACGGCGTCAAAGAAAGTGAAATCCAATTCAAGAACGATAAGGCCAACGGTCATTGGAAACAATGGTATTCAGACGGCAGTCCAAAAACCGAAATGATGATGAGCAATGATAAACCGACGGAGATTATCAGTTGGGATGAAAATGGCCGCATTGTGTCTGAATTAAGTATTCGCAACGGCAAACGCAGCGGCATTATTTTGGATTGGTATGATGATGGTGCGAAGAAATCCGAGTTGGTTTATAAAGACGACCAGTTGGTGAAAAAAACCTTTTGGGATACAGACGGATACGTTCTCGAATAGTTTTGATAATAAAAAACCGCAGGCTGATTGGCTTGCGGTTTTTTATTACATACAGCCTTTGTTTTGGCACAGGGTAAATAATGGCGCGCCGCTTTCACGGATTTTTTTGCCGCCATCCAAGTCGGTAAATTCCAAAATGGCAGCCGCTTCGATTACTTCACCACCCAGTTTGCGGATAAGCTCGACACCTGCCAGCATTGTGCCGCCGGTTGCCACTAAATCATCTACCAACAAAACGCGTGCGCCCGGCTTGATGGCGTCGGTATGGATTTCTACCGTTGCTTCGCCATATTCCAAAGCGTAACTTTGAGAAACCGTATCAAACGGTAGTTTGCCTTTTTTACGGATGGGAACAAAGCCGACGTTCAGTTGATAGGCCAAAGCTGCACCAATGATGAAGCCGCGCGCATCCAAGCCCGCAACAACATCAACTTTTTGCCCCATATAGCGGTAAACCAGTAAATCGACCAGCAGGCGGAAATATTCTGCGCTTTGCAAAACGGGAGTAATGTCATGAAACAAAATCCCTTTTTGAGGCCAGTTTTCAATTTTACGGATTTTGTCCGCCAAAGCCTCTACGCCCATTACTTCAGGATGAATCAACATCTCGACATTCCGAAATCAAAAAGTTTTTAACACGATATTGTAGCGGTCATATGCGGACTTGCCAAATTAATCGATACAATAGCCAAATTTTGCAACATGCCGTCTGAAATTCCGAGAAACATTGTGTTGTGTTATAATTTACAGATACATACCATCGGCTGAACCACCATGCAAAATCATAAAAAAGGCAATATTTACATCATTTCTGCCGCTTCCGGCACAGGTAAAACGACCTTGGTGTCACGCCTGTTGAAAAATCATGACGACATCCGTGTTTCCATTTCTCATACCACGCGCCAGCCACGTGAGGGTGAAACACATGGCGTGCATTACCACTTTGTTCTCAAAGAAGAATTTGAATCACTGATTGATCAAAGAGCCTTTTTGGAACACGCCAATGTGTTCGGTAATTATTACGGCACCAGCATTGCCGGCGTGAATTCGCTGAGTGAAGAGGGCTATGACGTAATTTTGGAAATTGATGTGCAAGGTGCGGCGCAAGTGCGTAAATCGTTGCCTGAAGCCAGCAGCATTTTCATCCTGCCGCCTTCCTTTGAAGTTTTGGCGCAACGTTTGATCGGCCGTGGTACAGACAGCGAAGAAGTTATTCAAACACGCCTGTCTAAAGCCCGTCATGAGATTGAACAATCCGTTTTGTTCGATTACGTCGTCGTGAATGACGATTTGGATCGTGCCGAAGCCGATTTGTTCCACATTATTAAAGCAGGCCGTCTGAAAAAATCCGCCCAGCAGGGATTTATCTCAAACCTGTTGGAAAATTCGTAAAAAACAGCGAAAATAACCGTTTATTTGAAACATAGAAAGAAAGCAAGCAAACATGGCACGTATTACTACTGAAGACTGCACAGGTAAAATCCCTAACCACTTCGACCTTACCCTCGTTGCCGCCCGTCGCGCACGCCAGCTCGAAAACGGCAACACGCCTTTGGTTGACGACATTCGCAACAACAAACCAACCGTAACCGCCCTGCGCGAAATCGCAGCCGGACAAATCGGAACCGAGTTGCTGACCCGCAACAAATAAACCAACCGGCAAACCGATAAAACCGCCGCGCGGACTGTATCGGTGCGATATCACAACCGATACAGTCTGACGGCTTAAAAAATAGCCATAAAAGGCCGTCTGAAAATGCCAGCCCCACTGCCTACCGCCCCCTATGACCCGCTGACAGCAGAAGCGCGCGAGCTTCTGTTTCGCACCGCATCCTATCTCAATACCAATGAGCAGGCCGAGCTTGAAAGAGCCGTTGCCTACGCTTTCCACGCCCATGACGGACAAACCCGTAAAAGCGGCGAACCTTACATCACCCATCCCCTTGCCGTTGCCACGCAGCTTGCGATTTGGCACATGGATGTTCAAGGCCTCTGTGCAGGCGTTATGCACGATGTATTGGAAGATACGGGCGTAACCAAAGTCGAAATGGCGGCAGAATTCGGCGATACCATTGCCGAAATGGTAGACGGCCTCTCCAAACTGGAAAAGCTCAAATTCGAAGATCATGCCGAGCATCAGGCGGAAAGTTTCCGCAAGCTTATCCTCGCCATGACTAAAGACGTGCGCGTCATCGTCGTCAAACTTGCCGACCGATTGCACAATATGCGCACCCTTGGCTCTATGCGTCCGGAAAAACGCCGCCGCATCGCCAAAGAAACCCTCGAAATCTATGCTCAAATTGCCAACCGCATTGGCCTGAACAATGCGTATCAAGAGCTTCAAGACTTATCGTTCCAAAACCTCCACCCAAGACGCTACGAAACCCTGAAAAAAGCCATGGACAACAGCCGCAAAAATCGCCGCGATGTTGTCGGCAAAGTGTTGCGTGCATTCAGTCAGCGTTTGGTCGGTATCAATATTGAAGCCAAAATCAAAGGCCGCGAGAAAAACTTGTACAGCATCCATCAAAAAATGCTGGCTAAAAAGCTGCGTTTTGCCGAAGTGATGGATATTTACGGCTTTAGGGTCATTGTAAACAGCATTCCTGCCTGTTATGCCGCGTTGGGTGCATTGCATAATTTATACCACCCCAAGCCCGGCCGTTTTAAAGACTATATCGCCATTCCGAAAAGCAACGGTTATCAAAGCTTGCACACAACCTTGGTCGGCCCTTACGGTTTGCCGATCGAAGTGCAAATCCGTACGCGTGAAATGGACGCTGTGGCTGAGGGCGGTATTGCCGGCCATTGGATTTACAAATCCGGTGAAAACACTCCGGACCAAGCCGTCCTCCATATGAACCGATGGATGAAAAATATTCTTGACCTGCAAGCCAGCAGCTCAAATGCCATCGAGTTTCTGGAGCATGTCAAAGTCGATTTATTCCCCAACGAAGTCTATATCGTTACCCCGAAAGGCGATATCCTTACCTTGCCGAAAGGTGCAACGCCGATTGACTTTGCCTATGCCGTTCACACCAATATCGGTCATAAAACCGTTGCCGCGCGTATCAATAACGTCATGATGCCGTTGCGCACCAAGCTGAAAACCGGCGATACGGTAGAAATCATTACTTCCGAGCATGCCAAGCCTAATGTAGCATGGCTGAACTTTACCGTTTCCAGCCGTGCGCGCAGCGCCATCCGCCAATACATTAAAAATCTGAATCGTCACGATGCCGTTGTTTTGGGTGAGAACCTGCTGCAAAAAGCTTTATCCAGCCTGTTGCCTAAAGATATCCTGCTTTCAGACGACCTCAAAGAAAAATACCTTGCCGATTTGAATACCAAACAAACCTCGTTTGAAGAGGTTCTCTACAATGTCGGTATGGGGCATACTTTGCCGGTACACGTTGCCATGCACATTGCCGAGTTGGCAGGCCAACATTTTGGCAGCGCGGTCAAACTCAGCCCGATCAAAGTCAACGATCAAGAAACCGGCCGGATTCATTTTGCCGAATGTTGCCATCCGATTCCAGGCGATGCGATCCGCGCCTTATTGGTCAAAGACAAGGGTATGATTATCCACCGTGATACCTGCCAAACTCTGGTCAAAGCCGATCCGGAAGAGCAACTGGATGCGGGTTGGGACAGTTTACGCAATCAAACGTACCGCACCATACTCAATGTCAAATCCGAAGATGCGCATGGTTTGTTGGCCTCAATGGCGCAAGCGATTTCCAATTCCGGTGCGGACATCGAATCTGTCGATACGCCAACCAAAGCGCAAGCAGGAACGGAAGGTTTTGTAGAATTTAAATTCACAATTAAAGTCAAAGACTTGGATCAGGTTAATCAGATTATTCATGCAATGCATGCCAATCCGAATATCCGTAAAGTAATCCGAGGATAATCTGTGATTAGCATGATTAGAAAAGGCCGTCTGAAAGTGTGTTCAGACGGCCTTTTGAGTATGTACAAACAAACTCTGTTAGTTTGTTTTGAAGAAAAATAATGCTTCAGGTTGGATTTAACTTAACCAAAAACGGAAAACCAAGAAGAAAACCAAGGCCAAAACGCCGGCCCAAACCAGCAACATGAATCCGGCTACTGCCTGACCCAAGCGGTAAACAGGATTTTTGCGTTCGTCTTCGAGTAGGGGATTAGGTGTATCGTGCGGTTTGTCGGACATAATGAAGCTCTGATTGAATTATTGAATAAAAGCGTAAGAGTACGCCGATAGAAGCAAAGATTCAAGTGGGAATGATTATTGATAGAAGTCTTCGTCTTCATTCCACGCGGTTTTTAAGGCCGTCTGAATGGTGTCGGCACCAAAGCCGCGATAGGCAAGGAAACGCGCCTGTTTTTGTTTTTCTTTCAAATCTTGAGCTTCTTGCTTGAATTTTTTACGCAAGACGGAAATAGCGGTTTGCAGCTCGTCCTCTCTGTCGGGTAGGAACTCCCGACAGTCATCTGCATCAATACCTTGTTGAGCCAAGGCTTGTTTGAGGCGGAGCGTGCCGTAACGGTTGCTCTTGCTGTGAATATAGGCTTCTGCGTAACGTTGGTCGGATTGCCAATTTCGTTCGGCGAATTCGTCCAAAACCTTTTCCAATTCTTCTTCGCTTTCAGCGTGTGGGGCCAGTTTACGTTTCAAGCCGACACGGCTGACTTCCTGACGGGAAAGAATATCCAAGGCGTGGGCACGTAAGGTTTTAGGGGGTCTCATGGGATATGGTGGAGGTGAAGTGACTACATTGAATTACATTTTCAGACGGCCTGATTGGAAAAATAGCCGAAAAGGCCGTCTGAAAATAAAGCCGAATTATTCTTCGTCTTTATTTTTTTGCGGTTGTAGATTTTCGTAGATTTCAGGCAGGGCTCGAATCAACAAATCAGGTTTGGTCGCTTTGTCTTGAGAGAGCAAGGTCATGTCGCCGTAGCCGAATGTTACGCCGACGCTGAAGCAACCGGCCGCTTTAGCAGCAATAATGTCATTTTTGGAGTCGCCTACCATCAGCATATTGGCAACGTCGATGCCCAGAACTTCGGCCGCATGTTGAAGCGGCAATGGGCTGGGTTTTTTCTCAGTCAGGCTGTCTCCGCCGAGAACCAGGCTGAAATAGTCGTCGAGATTGAGCTGTTTCAGCAGCTCGGCTGCCAGAATTTCATTTTTGTTGGTAATGACAACCAATGGAATACCCAAAGACTTGAGCAGGCCGAGACCGGCTTCGGTTTCAGGGTAGGGGCGGGTAAAGTCGCTCAAGTGTTCGCGATAATATTTCATAAAGAACACAAAACCTTTTTCCCAGATTTCAGGATCGGCTTCTTTTTCACGATCATTGGTAATGACGCGATGAACCAACTTGCTGATGCCGTCGCCGACATAACTTTCAACCGTTTGGGTAGGCAAAACAGGTAAACCCAAGTGCGAACACATGGCTTGGGCTGCTGCGGCCAAATCGGGAACGGAATCACATAAGGTACCGTCCAAATCAAAGGCAACGGCTTGAACGTGTTCTAAAGCAGCAGTGGTCATTGAGTAGCTTTCCGTCATATTATTTAAGCGGTTATTTTAACATTGTTTGCCTGATTTGCCGATGTTTTGCTGATTCTTTAAAGGGATATTTGTTTAAATTGTTAACAATTTTTGTTGGTGTAAGTCTGTCCGTCTGTTGGTAATATGGAAGGGATTTTGTCAACAAAAAGGGTGGTTTGGTAGGCATTAAAAAACAAAGGGTTTGTGTGTTTTTTTGAATGGTTTGATGAGCATTTATACTAGATCGTCTGAAAATTTTTTGGTCGGCATACCGATATTTTCAGACGGCCTCAAACTAAATTTATATATAAATGAATGGATTTGCTTTTTATCGACTACATGCTATTACATTTTTTCCTGTTTTTGTATATAGTAACAAGTATGGCTCTCGTCTAATCATGTGTATGAAAAGGAAAAATACATGTCCGCATCTGCTGTTAAAGAAACACTGAATCCGTTTGAAATTGCACAAAAACAAGTAAAAATTGCCTGTGATCGCCTGAATGCCGACCCGGCAGTATTTGAAATCTTGAAAAAGCCGCAACGTGTTTTGGAAGTCAACTTTCCTGTAAAACTCGACAACGGTACAGTAGAAAACTTCACCGGCTACCGTTCACAACACAATAATGCCGTCGGCCCTTACAAAGGCGGCGTGCGCTTCCATCCCAATGTGAATCTGGACGAAGTCAAAGCCCTGTCAATTTGGATGACCATCAAATGCTGCGTAGCCGGTATTCCTTACGGCGGCGGTAAAGGCGGTATCACTTTGGATCCGCGCAATTATTCCGAAGCGGAGTTGGAACGCATTGCCCGCGCTTATTCTGAAGCCATTTCTCCGCTGATTGGCGAGAAAATCGATATTCCTGCACCTGATGTGAACACCAACGGCAAAATCATGTCTTGGATGGTTGATGCCTATGAAAACGTGGTAAAACATTCCGCACCGGGCGTATTTACCGGCAAACCGGTTGAGTTCGGCGGCTCTTTGGCGCGCACCGAAGCCACTGGTTACGGCGTAAACTTCGCCGCTGTCCAAGCTTTGGAAAAACTGGGCAAAGACGTGAAGGGTGCCACTTACGCCATTCAAGGTTTCGGTAATGTGGGCTACCACACCGGTTATTATGCACACAAAGCCGGTGCGAAAATCGTTGCCGTTTCTACCGTTGACGTTGCCATTTACAACGAAAACGGCTTGGATATGGAAGCAATCATCAAAGAATTCCAAGAAAAAGGCTTCATCACCAACGAAGCCGGCTACGGCAAAGAAATCAGCAATGCCGAACTTTTGGCTCTGGAAGTGGACGTACTCGCCCCTTGCGCGCTGGAAAACCAACTGACTTCTGAAAACGCTGGTAAAGTCCGCGCGAAAATCGTGGTTGAAGGCGCAAACGGCCCGACTACTCCTGAAGCCGACGTTATCCTGCGTCAAAACGGCGTATTGGTTGTTCCTGATATTTTGGCAAACTGCGGCGGCGTGGTGGTATCCTATTTTGAATGGGTACAAAACCTGCAAGGCTACTACTGGGAGTTTGACGAAGTTCAAGAAAAAGAAACCGTTGTCCTGCGCCGTGCGTTCCGCGATATTTGGAACTTGGCTCAAGAATACGATGTCGACCTGCGTACCGCTTCTTACATGATGAGTATCCGTCGTGTTGAAAAAGCAATGAAACTGCGCGGCTGGTATTAATTGTTTGAGCGATAGCATAAGAGTAGGCCGTCTGAAACCTGTTTTCAGACGGCCTTAATGTTTTTGATAAGAGCCTTTACAAATTTTAATCCACCTTGATTCCATTTCAATCAAACTCAGCTATAATCCCCTTTTTTGACCTTTCCGGAAAAGACATAATCATGAACAAAACTTTCAAATTCAGCGCATTGGCTTTGTCTGCTTTGTTGGCACTGACTGCTTGCAACCAAAAAGACACTGCCGCTAAAGACGCTCCTGCTGCTTCCGCAGCTTCAAATGCGACTGCAGATGCTTCTGCCATCGGTTCTACTGCCCAACAAGCCAGCTACGCAATGGGTGTGGACATCGGCCGTTCATTGAAACAAATGAAAGACCAAGGTACGGAAATCGATTTGAAAGTCTTCACCGAAGCCATGGAAGCCATGTTTGAAGGCAAAGAAGTCAAAATGACTGAAGCCCAAGCTCAGGAAGTGATGATGAAATTCTTGCAAGAGCAACAAGAAAAAGCTACTGCCAAACGTGCTGAAGATGCCAAAGTAAACTTGGAAAAAGGCGAGGCGTTCTTGAAAGAAAACGCGACTAAAGAAGGCGTGAAAACCAGCGCTTCCGGTCTGCAATACAAAATTACCAAAGAAGGCGAAGGCAAAAAACCGACTAAAGACGACATCGTTACCGTTGAGTACGAAGGCCGTCTGATTGATGGTACCGTATTTGACAGCAGCAAAAACAGCGGCGAACCTGTAAGCTTCCCTGTAAGCCAAGTAATCCCAGGTTGGACTGAAGGTATCCAACTCTTGAAAGAAGGCGGCGAAGCAACATTCTACATCCCGGCCAAACTGGCTTACCGTGAAGTTGGCGCCGGCGATAAAATCGGCCCGAACGCTACTTTGGTATTCGACGTGAAACTGGTTAAAGTCGGCGCGCCTGATGCCGCTGCACAACAACCTGTACAAGTTGACGTACAAAAAGTTCAATAATCCGAATCAAGGCTTACGCCCTTAAACAACGGATAAAAGGCCGTCTGAAAAATTCCGTTTCAGACGGCCTTTGTTCCAAACAAACAAGGAATTGTGATGAAAAATATCGTCATCCTTATTTCCGGACGCGGCAGCAATATGCAGGCGATTGTGAATGCCGATATTCCCGATGCCAACATTGCAGCCGTATTGAGTAACAGCGAGACCGCAGCCGGATTGGCATGGGCGGCAGAGCGCGGTATAGCCACCGACAGTTTGAACCATAAAAACTTCGACTCGCGTCTGGCATTTGATCAGGCTATGATGGAAAAAATCGATGCCTATCAGCCGGATTTGGTTGTATTGGCGGGCTTTATGCGCATTTTGACTCCGGAATTCTGCGCCCATTATGAAAACCGCCTGATCAATATCCATCCGTCCATCCTGCCTTCTTTCACCGGTCTGCATACCCACGAACGCGCATTGGAAGCAGGTTGCCGAGTGGCAGGCTGCACCATCCATTTCGTGACCCCCGAGCTGGATTGCGGTCCGATTATTTCTCAAGGCATTGTTCCTATTTTGGACAGCGATACCGCTGACGACGTTGCTGCACGCGTGCTGACGGTTGAACATCAGCTTTTCCCGCAAGCCGTTGCCGACTTTGTTGCAGGCCGTCTGAAAATCGAAGGCAATCGCGTTTTGAATGCTCAACGCAATGCCGCCGGTCAAAGCCTGTTGGCTTAATTAAAACACCATACACACAAGGAAAACATCATGAATACGATTAAAACAACCCTGCTGACACTTTCCCTGCTCACTGCCTCCATCGGCGCGCAAGCCGCTGAATTGCCACAATCTGCTGTTTTGCAATACTCAGGCAGCTACGGTATTCCTGCGACCATGACCTTCACACGCAGCGGCAGCCAATACAAAATCGTCTCTACCATCAAAGTACCGCTTTACAATATCCGCTTTGAATCAGGCGGCAGCATCAACGGCACGACCTTGCATCCGTCTTACTACAAAGATGTACGCGGCGGTAAATTGTATGCCGAGGCCAAATTCTCCGGCGGCAACATCACTTACGGCAAAGCAGGTGATTTGAAAACCGAAAAATCCGGCCCGGCTATGGACTTGTTCACTTTGGCATGGCAACTGGCCGCCAATGACGTGCGCCTGCCGTCAGGTTTGAAAATTACCAACGGTAAAAAACTGTACACCGTCGGCAGCATGAACAAAATCGGCAGCGAAAGCTATAAACTGAACGGCGGTACAACGCCTGTGAGCAAATATCGCGTCCGCCGTGGCGACGATACCGTGACTTACTCGTTTGCTTCCGATATCGACAATATCCCTGCGCAAATCAGTTATACCGATGACGGCAAAACCTACAACTTGAAACTGACTTCCGTCAAAATCAACGGTAAAGTAGTGAAACCGTAATCTTTATTTGCTCAAACAAGAAGGCCGTCTGAAAAGTTTTCAGACGGCC